>JAGWAL010000043.1:0-8594 GCA_021296415.1 Acidimicrobiia bacterium
GCCCCGCACGAACACCAGGCGGGAGCCCAGATCGGCGGCCGCGGCGATGGTGGCAGCAGCGAGCTCGGTGGAATCCTGATCATCGGGCCACGTGAGATGGTGGTCGGCCACCGTGGTGACTCCCGCCAGGAGCCCCTCGGCAATGCCCACGGCCGCAGCGGCCGCGGTCAGTTCAGGATCGACCCGGGCGTGCCGGTAGTAGCCCCCCATGACTGCAAGCCAGCGATCCATCCGCACGTGGCGGGTGCCCTCGAGCGTCCGGAAGGCCGACTGCAGCAGGTGATGATGCGCGTTGACGAGGCCAGGGATGACGACGCACCCGGACGCGTCGAGCCGCTCCGCGGACGACGAGGTAGCGACGCTCGTGTCGTCCGGACCGTCCGGCGATGGCCGCCTCCCAGAGCCGTTCCCGACGCCAACGACCACCCCATCGCGGCACAACACGTCAGCCCCGGCCAGCTCGCGCTTACCGGTCCAGATGAACTCGGCACCGCTCACCATCAACTCCATGCGGCGATGGTAGAGCCGTCGGCGGCTGGTCTTCAGCCAGCGTTGTGCAGGCGCTGGGCCCGGCGGGCCAACTCGGTGTGGGTGGCTCTGAGATCCAAGCCCACCAGCTCGCCGTCGGCCACCACGCGGTGGCCCCCCACGAAGAGGTGCCGCACACGGCGGTCGGGGCCGAGCACCAGGGCGGTGACCGGGTCGGCGATGTCACCGATGTCATCACCGGGCCACACGGCCAAGTCGGCCGCCATGCCCACTTCCAGGCGCCCCAGGTCGGCGCCGCGCCCGAGGCACGCCGCGCCGCCGGCGCCGGCCATGTCCAGGACGTCGGCGGGCATGAGGGCGTCGGCCCGGCTCTCCCGCAGGCGCGCCGTGTAGAGCGCCTGGCGCAACTCGGGGAACAGGCCACCGACCTCGTTGGAGGCCACGCCGTCCACACCGAGGCCCACGGGGGATCCGGCGGCGCGCAGGCCGACGACCGGGCACATCCCCGCCGCGATCCGGGCGTTGCTGGACGGGCAGTGGGCGACCCCCACGCCCGCGGCGCCGAGGCGGGCCAGCTCGGAGTCGTCGAGGTGGATGCCGTGCGCCAGCCACACGTCGTCGCCCATCCAGTCCCAACTCTCCAGCACCTCCACGGGTCGGCGGCCGAAGCGCTCCAGGCAGTGCTGCTGCTCCTCCAGGGTCTCGACGAGGTGGGTGTGCAGGCGCAGCCCCAGACGGCGGGCCATCTCCGCGGCTTCGACCATCAACTCGGTGCTGACCGAGAACGGGCTGCACGGGGCGACCACTATCGATACCCACTCGCCGTCGTGGTACCGCGCCACGAGCCGCTCGGTGGAGGTGCCGATGTCGTCGCGGTTCTCCACCAGATGGTCCGGCGGCAATCCGCCGTCGCTCTCGCCGAGGTCCATCGACCCGCGGGACAGCGCCAGGCGCACGCCCACCTGCGCGGCAGCCTCGATGATGGCGTCGAAAACGGTGTCGTCGCCGCGCGGCACCACGTAGTGGTGATCGAAGACCGTGGTGGCGCCGCTGAGGGCCAACTCGCCCAGACCCACCCGGGCTGCCGCTCCCACGTCCTCGGCGTCCAGCAGCCCCCAGATGGGATACAGCGTCACCAGCCAGCTGAAGAGGTCGCACCCGTCGGCGCGGCCACGCGTCATCCACTGGTAGAGGTGGTGGTGGGTGTTGACGAACCCGGCCGTGATGATGTCGCCGTCGCAGCGCAGGACCGAGTCCCCCGGCTCGGGGGGCACATCGCCCGTGGCCGCGATGCGACCGCCCGCAAGCGCCACGTCGCCCGGACCGCGGCCGCCTCGCAGGACGAGCCGCCCGGAATCCTGCATGCCGTTCACGGGCTCATCATGGCACCGCCGACGCTCCGCCCGGGTCCGGCCCGCGCCGACCCGGGGGACGCTCAGGGCCCGACGCCTCCCATGGCGGCGTGCGGGTGGTTCTCGATGAGACCGGCGGACGTGACCTGCACGAAGGCGGCATTCCGGCGGAACTCATCGAGGTCGGTGGCGTCGAGATAGCTCATGGCGCTCTTCACGCCACCGAGCAACTGGTGCAGCACCTTGGACACCTCGCCCTGGTAGGGCACGAGTCCCTCCACACCCTCGGGGGCGCGGTGCTCGAAGTACTCGTCGTCGAGCTCGTCGCCGTGACGCTCTGCCCTGCTCTCCACCGCCTCCCGCGAGGCCATGCCGCGGATTCGCTTGACGAGCCCCTTGGAGGAGTGCTCCACCTCACCCGGGCTCTCCTTCGTGCCGGCGAAAAGGCTGCCGATCATGACCGTGTCGGCACCCGCGGCGAGTGCCTTGGCGATGTCACCGGACGTGCGGATGCCGCCGTCGGCAATGATCGGCACGCCGGCCGCGCCCGCGACGGCGTCGTCGATGGCGGTGAGTTGCGGTACCCCGACGCCGGCGACCAGCCGCGTCGTGCACACACCGCCGGGCCCGACGCCCACCTTGATCGCATCGGCGCCCGCGCTGGCCAGGTCGGCGGCGCCGGCGGCCGTACCCACGTTGCCGGCCACGAGATCGACATCGGCGAACGTGTCCTTGAGGCGCTTCACGCCTTCGATGGCGTGTTCGGCGTGGCCGTGGGCGATGTCCAGGACCAGCACGTCGGCGCCTGCGGCGACGCAGCTCTTGGCGCGCTCCATCATGTCGTGATCGGTGCCGACGGCCACGCCGACCAGCAGATCCGCGCCTGCCGCCTTGACCTTCTCGACCTCGCGGGCATGGGCATAGGTCGGCAGGAAGCGATGGATGATGCCGATACCGCCGAGTCGTGCCAGGGCGATGGCCATCTCCGACTCGCAGACGGTGTCCATGTTGGCCGCCACGATGGGCAACTCCAGGTCGATGCCGCGGGAGAGACGGGTCTCGAGGCTCACCTGCCGGCGCGAGCGCACCCGCGACCGTCGCGGCACCAGCAGCACGTCGTCATAGGTGAGCCCGGTGCGTACGTCATCCAGCGGCATGGGAACCCTCCGGCAATGCGGTTTGCAGAATCAGCGCGGTCGGCGAGTCCGGGCAACTGCGGGCAGAGCACTGGTCACCGCCGGAGATCACGGCGCCAGTCTGCCACGCCGACGCCCCCAGGCACCCACTCCCCGCTCAAATCCGAAGAGCCCTATAAGGAGCACCAAGCGAATCCTCAACAAGGTGGTTGAATTCTTGGGAGCGGCCACCTTGGAGTACGCGGGAGAGAAGGAGCGGGTGACGCTGTTCTCGGCTGACTTCAAGGAGGCGGTCACAGCGAGCGTGGAAGGGCGCAAGCCCACCTTCCAGAACCGGTAGTCGCGAGTCGCCGCGAACGACCTGACCGTCGTGGAGTTACCAGGAGGCTCCCGGACCTAGGAGCCCACTCGGCCAAGCAGGTGCTCGGCGGCGGCGCGCAGAGCGGCGGCAGCAGGGGTGTCCGGCAATTCGGTCAGCGAGGTGGCGGCACGGTCCGCCCACACCGAGGCCGCCGCGAACGCCTCCCGGACCCCCGGTCCGGCGCGGATGATCCCGCGCGCCAGATCGCTCTCCTCGGGACTCAGACCAGGCCCCAGGATCGAACGCAGGCGTACCCCGTCGGAGGATCGGACGGCCAGCAACACCGGCAAGGTGTAGTTGCCCTCCCTGAGGTCGTGGCCCGCGGGCTTGCCGAGCTCATCGTCGCTGGAGATCACGTCGAGGATGTCGTCGACGATCTGGAACGCCATCCCGTAGCTGTGCCCGAACTCCGAGAGCGCCTCGGCGAGCGGCGCGGGATGCCCCGCCACGATCGCTCCCACCCGGCACGAGGCGGCGAGCAGCGACGCCGTCTTCCCGCTCACCGACAGCTCGTAGTTCTGCACCGACCGGTCGCAGTTGTAGGTGTCCTGGTACTCGCGGATCTGCCCTTCGCAGAGCTTCCCGATGGTGGCGGCCAGCAGTTCGGCCACCTCGGTTCCGAGCGAGGCGGCGAGCTGGCTGGCGCGGGCCAGCAGGAAGTCACCCGCCAGGATCGCCGTGGCGTTGCCCCAGGTGGCGTTCACGCTCGACACGTTGCGTCGCGTGGTGGCACCGTCGATCACGTCGTCGTGGTACAGCGACCCCATGTGCACAAGCTCGACGGCCACCGCGCCGCCAATGATGTCGTCAGCACAACTCCGGCCCTGCGGATCGGCAATCCCCGCCGAAGCGATCGCCAGGCCCGGCCGGATGCGCTTACCGCCCGCGTCGATGAGGTGGCGCGCCACCGTGGACAGGAAGTCCAGGTCGGAGCGAACCTCGGCTCGCAGCCGATTCTCCACCCGAGCAAGGTCCTCGTTCAGGCTGGGGAGCACGAACACAGGGTCGATCGCCGTCACGCTGCGAGGATAAACCTGGATACCCCGCGAGAGACCTCACCTGTACACTTGGAATGGCCGCGACTATCGCGTTGTTGGACACACCAACCGGATCCATGCGAACGTGTCAACAGCGGGAGGAGCCGATGTTCGAGAGATTCACAGACCGTGCTCGCCGAGTGGTCGTGCTGGCCCAGGAGGAAGCGCGACTGCTGAACCACAACTACATCGGCACCGAGCACATCCTGCTGGGGCTGATCCACGAAGGCGAGGGCGTCGCGGCGCGTGCGCTGGAGTCGCTCGGCATCTCCCTGGAGCGCGTGCGCGAGCAGGTCGAGGAGATCATCGGCAAGGGCGGCACGCTCCCCAGCGGCCACATCCCGTTCACGCCGCGAGCCAAGAAAGTCCTCGAGTTGTCGCTGCGCGAGGCTCTGCAACTCGGCCACAACTACATCGGCACCGAGCACATCCTGCTGGGGCTCATCCGGGAGGGCGAGGGCGTGGCCGCCCAGGTGCTGTCCAAGCTGGGAGCCGATCTGGCCAAGGTCCGCCAGCACGTCATCCAACTGCTCTCGGGCTACGGCAGCGGTGGAGAGCGCGCCGAGAAGACGCCGGCCGGCGGCGGGCGCGGCAAGTCCTCGGGCACCTCGCACGTGCTCGACCAATTCGGCCGCAACCTCACGCAGCTGGCGCGCGACAACAAACTGGACCCGGTCGTCGGGCGCCTGCGCGAGACCGAGCGCGTGATGCAGGTGCTCTCGCGGCGCACCAAGAACAACCCGGTCCTCATCGGCGAGCCCGGCGTCGGCAAGACCGCCATCGTCGAGGGTCTCGCCCAGCGCATCGCCGCCGACAACGTGCCCGGCACCATCGAGAACAAGCAGCTCTACACCCTTGACCTGGGTGCCCTCGTGGCCGGCAGCCGCTACCGGGGGGACTTCGAGGAGCGCCTCAAGAAGGTCCTCAAGGAGATCAAGGGTCGCGGCGACATCATCCTGTTCATCGACGAGTTGCACACGCTGGTGGGTGCAGGCGCGGCCGAGGGAGCCATCGACGCGGCGTCGATTCTGAAGCCCATGCTCGCCCGCGGCGAGTTGCAGACCATCGGGGCCACCACCCTCGACGAGTACCGCAAGCACCTCGAGAAGGATTCGGCCCTGGAACGCCGCTTCCAGCCCATCAAGGTCGCCGAGCCCACCGTCGGCGACACCATCGAGATTCTCAAGGGCCTGCGCGACCGTTACGAGGCCCACCACCGGGTGACGATCACCGATCAGGCACTGGTGGCGGCCGCCAACCTCGCCGACCGCTACATCTCCGACCGGCACCTGCCCGACAAGGCGATCGACCTGATCGACGAGGCCGGCTCGCGCCTGCATCTCAAGCGGATGAACATCCCGACCAATCTCCTGGAGATCGACGCGGAGATCAACGTCGTGGCAACCCGCAAGCAGCAGGCCGTCGAGTCCCAGGACTTCGAGGAGGCCAGCCGCCTGCGCGACCGCGAGAAAGAGCTGCTGACCCAACGTGAGGCGGCGGAGGCCGAGACTCGCAGTTCCGGCGTGGACCTGTTCGACGAGGTCGACGAGGAGGGCATCGCCGAGGTGCTGTCGGTGTGGACGGGCATACCCGTCTACAAGCTCACCGAGGAGGAGACCGTCAAGCTCCTGCGGATGGAGCAGGAGTTGCACAAGCGGGTCGTCAGCCAGAGCGACGCCATCAGGTCGGTCAGCCAGGCCGTCCGCCGCACCCGGGCCGGGCTTAAGGATCCCAAGCGGCCCTCCGGCTCGTTCATCTTCCTCGGACCGTCGGGCGTGGGCAAGACCGAGTTGGCCAAGACCCTCGCCGAGTTCCTCTTCGGCGACGACGGCGCGCTGATCAGCCTGGACATGTCGGAGTACATGGAGAAGCACGCCGTCAGCCGGCTGATCGGGGCACCTCCCGGATACGTCGGCTACGACGAGGGCGGGCAACTCACCGAGGCGGTGCGCCGCAAGCCCTTCTCTGTGGTCCTGTTCGACGAGA
Source organism: Acidimicrobiia bacterium (assembly GCA_021296415.1). Classification (GTDB taxonomy): domain Bacteria; phylum Actinomycetota; class Acidimicrobiia; order Acidimicrobiales; family CATQHL01; genus VXNF01. The sequence goes on from JAGWAL010000043.1 coordinate 6,362, forward strand.
TCGAGAAGGCCCACCCGGACGTGTTCAACTCGCTGCTGCAGATCCTGGAGGAGGGGCGCCTGACCGACAGCCAGGGCCGTTCGGTGGACTTCAAGAACACCGTGTTGATCATGACTTCCAACCTGGGCACCCAGGACCTGCGCAAGGCCACGCTGGGATTCGCCCGCGCCGACAAGTTGGTCTCCTACGAAGCCATGAAGGAGAAGGTCACGGACGCCCTGAAGAAGCACTTCCGGCCCGAATTCCTGAACCGGGTGGACGAGGTGATCGTGTTCCACGAACTGACTCTCGAGGAAGTCACCCAGATCGTCGACCTCATGATCCGGCGCGTGGCCGACCAGCTGGCGGGCCAGGGGATGGGCCTCGAGATCACCCCGGAGGCCAAGGTCCTGCTGGCCGAAGAGGGCTACGACCCGACGCTCGGCGCGCGGCCGCTGCGCCGCGCCATCCAGCGGATGGTGGAGGATCCCCTGTCGGAGCAGTTGCTGCACCGCGAGTTCCGGGCCGGGCAGATCGTGATCGTGGACGCCACGGACGACCCGCCCGACGAGGACACCGGGGGCGCCACGAACCCCGACGGCACGCCGAGACGGCGCATCATCTTCAAGGCCGTCGAGGGATTCGAACCCCCGCCTGCTGTCGAGGAGATGGTCGCCCACTGACCGTGCGACGCCGGCACGGGTCCCTGGGCAACTCCGGCGGCCCGCACACTCGCCCGTCACCGTCCGAGGCCCGCTGGGCTCGCCGCGGCCCCCAACGGCTCCTACTGGTGGTGACGCTCGCCGGCGCGCTCCTGCTGGCGTCCGCCTGCGAGGTGGACGTGGGTGTGGACATCGACGTCGCCGAGAACGGCTCCGGCACGGTGTCGGTGGGAGTGAGCCTCAACCGGGCCGCCGCCGACGCGCTCGGCGACCTCGTCAATCAGATCGACCTCGACGATCTGGCGCTCGCCGGCTGGGACGTCACCGGCCCGGCCCGCGAGGCCGACAACCTGCTGTGGCTCCGGGCGACCAAGCCCTTCGGCAACCCCGAGGAACTCCCGTCGATCCTGGCGGAGATCGCCGGGCCGGACGTGTTCGGGGGCTTCGAGTTGCGGCGGCGGGCCGAGTTCGCCGAGCAGACGTGGGAGATGGTCGGTCAGGTCGACCCGGCCGCAGCGTTCCCCGAGCTGCTCGACACGCTCGACTTCAACAGGGGCCTGGAGGAGCAGATCCGCAACGCCGTCGGCGGGGCGGGCGACGACGCACTCACCAGCGGACTCACCATGCACCTGGGCATCGACCTGCCCGGCGACCTGCGCAGCGGCGGCGATTCCTACGGTTGGGACGCCCTCAGCGCCGACTCACCAGCGCCTGCGGTCCAGGTACGCCTGGTGGCGACCGAGGAGAACACGACCGCGAAGACGCTGCGGCTCGTCGGGCTCGCCGCGGCGGCGCTGTTCATCCTGGCGCTGCTGCTGAACCTGCTGGGGTGGTGGTACGTCAGGCGCCACCGCAAGCGCGGCGAGCGAGCACTCCTGGCCCGGGCGGACAGCGAGCAGTTGCCGGTGGTTTTGGCGGGTTCCGGATCATCTGCTCGTGAGGCAGACCCGCTGCCCCCGGCCGATGACGACGGCTCGTGGGGCGCAATCGGCGCCGGCCAACCCGCCGGAGAGCTCGAAGCGCCTGTCGAGACCGGCACGGTGACGATCGACGATGACATCGACTGGGCGGAACTGGAAGGCGCCGAGTTCGAGGACCTGTCGGGCGGCCTCGCCGGCCCTGCCGATGATCTCGCCGTGCCCGGCACGGAAGCCTCCGCCGACGACTGGACCGCCTCACTGGAGGCCACCCCGCCTGGCGACGTGGAAGCCGGACCGGGCGACGAGGGTCCGGAGTGGGTCGGCGCAGAGTGGCTCGAACCCGAACCCGCGGAACGGCCGGAGCCATCCACGGCGGATCAGGGAGCGCCGCCACCGGGGCGCCTGTTCCAGCCGGCCGAGAACGGTGGGACCTTCGCCGACGCGCTCGGTGCGGCGTCGGCAGAATCCGAACCGGCGGAGGAAGCCGAGCCTGCCCCGCCGGCCGAACCCGAACCGGCGGCCGAGCCTGCCCCGCCAGCCGAACCCGAAGCCCCGGCCGAGCCTGCCCCGCCAGCCGAACCCGAAGCCCCGCACCAAGCCGAGCCGACCGAGGTCCACGAGGCGGACACCGACGAGACGGTGGCCGAGGAACCGCACACCGAAGAGCCCGAA
>JAGWAL010000043.1:8652-15973 GCA_021296415.1 Acidimicrobiia bacterium
CCCGAATCCATGGAAGAGGTTCCGGGCGAGGCTCCCGACGTCCCTGAAGCCGCCCCGACGGCTCCCGCAGCCCCGCCATCACGCGCTCTGCGGCTCGTGGTGATCGGCGGCTGGGGGGTGCTCTTCCAGCCGGCCGATCCGGCCGGCGAGTTGCTGCTCCCGTTCGTGCGCCAAGCCGGCTCGACGGCAACACCCGCAGAGATCCGCGAGGCGTACCGGCTCGCCACCCTCGGGCTCCTCACTCCCGCTCAGTTGTGGGAGGCCTGCGGCCTGGGTGGCGAACCCGACTGGACGCACGGCCCCTATTCCGGCCGGATGACGGTGAGCGACGGCGCGCCCGATTTCATCCGCTCTCTGCTGCGACAGGGTGTCGGGGTTGGGTGTGTCACCAACGATGTGTCGGAGTGGTCCTGGCGCCTGCGCGGCTGGACCGGGTTCGAAGCGGTGACACCGTGGGTGATCAGCGGCGACATCGGGATCCGCAAGCCCGACCCCGGCGTCTTCGAGATGCTGCGCCGCGTCTCGGAGGTCCCGTTCGCCAACTGCCTGGTGATCGACAGCGACCACCGCACGCTCGACGCCGCCCGCTCCCTGGGGATGTCGACCGCTCTGTTCGGTTCACCAGCGGTGGATCAGGCCCCGATCCGCACCGCACACCCCACGGTCGGCGACTTCGCCGCCCTTCTCCGCCGAGGGCGCCGCCCAGCACCGACCTCTCAGATCGCCGCCACCGCTCCCGGCAACGCGGAACTCAGCCCGTCCGCGGGTGTCGACCTGTAACACCGGCGGTTCGTCCGCTCCCTTCATCCCGGCGGAGGCCGGGATCCACAGCCCAGCGGGCACGACCATCTCCGCACGCGGTCTACGCCGCGGGACTACTCAGCACCCTCTGGTTCGCCTGCCGTCCAGAGCGTGGCCGGCCGGCCCCCCTTGTCACCGGGCGGGACCCGCCGGTCGGTGGGCGTGATGAAGCCCTTGCGCTGCGTCACCTTGCGCTGGAAGTTGCCGGAGTCGAGTTCGGTCTGCCAGATGGCCTCGTACACCTCGCGCAGCTCGCGGATGGTGAACTCGGGCGGGCAGAAGCGGTGGGCGATGCTGGTCGTCTCGAGGTCGGCCCGCAGCCGGTCCACGGCGTCGTCGACGATCCGCCGGTGGTCGAACGCCAACGGCAGCCGGTCACCCTGCACGTCGGCAACCGGCATCAGCTCGGCGTGGGCGGCGTCGCCGCCGCCCCTGGGCACGTCGGAGAGCCGCGCCACGATCGCCCCGTAGGCCACGGTCACGACCCGCATCCGCGGATCGCGGTCGGGGTCGCCGTAGCTGCCGATCTGCAGCAGGCGGCTCCGCTCGTGGCCGATGCCGGTCTCCTCGAGCAACTCGCGCGCCGCGGCGGAGTCCAGATCCTCGTCGGGCTGGACGAAACCCCCCGGTAGGGCCCACGCCCCCTCGTAGGGCGGATGTCCCCGCTGGATCAGCAACACCTTGAGCGAGCGCTCCACCACCGTCATCAGCACGATGTCCACGGTCACGGCGAACGGCACGAAGGCGCTGGGGTTGTAGCCCTCAGGACGGGGCTCGGGCGTCGTGTCCGGCGGCTCGCCGGAGGAGAGAGCCACGGCCCGAGGATACTTCATTTCTGTCGAGTTGACAAATACCTGTGTCACACTTGGTGGCATATTGACAGAAACAGGGCCGGGCGGCGGGCGGGAGAAGGAGGCGGCAGCGATGAACCAGCCCGCACACAACAACGGCAACGGCCATGCCGCGGGCGGCGGCAACGGCTCCGAGATCGAGCCGGCGATGGACCGCGCCGTCGGCGCGGTGATCGGTTCGGCTGTTGAGCTTCCCCGACCGGCTTGCCGGCTCCGGCCAGCCCGACGTCAACGACACTGCACGCCCTCGGAAAGCGACCGATGACCGATCCCACTCTGTTCTTCAGTGGAACCGCCGCCGCGGCGGGCGCCGAGACGGCGCGGGGTGGCGCCGTGGGCAACGGGGCCGGACGCCCGGTGACCGCTGAGGGCGAGCAAGGAACCGGCGGCGTTGCTTGTCGCTGTCGGGGAGGCGACACGGTCCCCGGCGTCTCAGCGGATTCCCGAGTCGGGACAGTCAACGGCGCCGGCAACGGTGCCCAACCGGCGGCGGAGTCCTCTGGCGCGGCGCTGGCGCGGGCGGGCACTCTGTTGGATGCGCTCGTGGTGGCGCTTCGCTCGGTTGGCGGTGAGCTCTTGGAGGAGCGCTTGGAGCAGGTGGGTCGCTGTGAGGCCCGGTTGGCCTCGGTCCGCAGCGACACGGTCGCCGAGTTGACCCGGCGCGATGGCAAGGCCCGCGCCGCCGACGCCGTGCGTACGCGGTTGCGGAAGTCCCGAGGAGCCGCCAAGGGAGACGTGAAGCTGGCCGGGCAACTCGCCGACCTACCCGGCACAGCCGACGCGCTGGCCGGCGGAGCCATCACGCCCCAGCGCGCCCGGATCATCGCCGAGGCCTCCGAGCACACCGACATCGACGAGACCGAACTGCTGGACGCCGCCGAGAGCGAGCCCACCGACACCTTCGGCCGCACAGTGCGCGACCACGTCAACGAGCGATCCGCCGGCATGTACAAGCTGTTCGACCTGTTCGACCCCGTCGCCGGTGCCCGCGTCGAAACAGCCCTCGCCGCCGAGGCGCGCAAGCTGCGGCGCAGCGAGGACCCGCAGAACCGCGCGAGGAGGCCGTACTGGATGCGTCGGCAGGCGACGTGGCCGATGCGAGCCGGTGACGTCGTCCGCTGCGACTTCGGGACGCCGGCGCGGGGTGAGCCGGGGTTCGTCCGACCGGCGATCGTCGTCACGTCCGATGATGTGCTCGAATTCCGGCAGCACGCAATCCTCGTCGTGCCTTGCACCACGACGCGGCGTGGCTGGTTGAGCGAGGTTGACGTCGGTGGGTTCGGCGCCGCCGCGGCCCATCTGCCGACGACCATCAGCGTCGGCCGCATCGTCGAGACGGCTGGCGTGAACGTCGGGCCCGTCGCGCTGGGGCAGATTCGAGAACTCATCGCCGACCTGCTCGGACTCTGAGCGGAACCCACTCGTCCGAGCGCCGGGAGAGATCGGTGCGCTCAGGCGTGGTTGCGGTCGGCTATCAGGCTGAGGATCTCGAACATCACGGCCGCTGAGCGGTAGCTGGTGATCTGGTTGAGGGAGTCGACGGTGGGCATGAGGCAGACCACGTCGCCGCCGATCACGTTCCTGCCCCGCATCGAGCGCACCAGCCCCATGGCCTGGTCCATCGTGAAGCCGTCGACGCCGGCCTCGATGTTGGCCACGCCGGGGGCCACGGTCGGGTCGAGGCAGTCCAGATCGAACGTGATGTACACGGGCCGGTCGCCGATGCGGTCATGGATGATCTCGATGACCCGCTCGGCGCCCATCGCGTCGTAGTCGGCCTTCTTGACCACCTCGTATCCCAGCGAGTAGCTGGGCTCCAGCCAGTCGAGGCTGCGGGTGTTGCCGCGGATGCCCACCTGCACGCTGTGCTCCGCGTCCACGTGGCCGTCGGTCACCAGGTAACTCGCCCAGTGCGCAGCCGACTTGATGGCTCCCATGAAGTGGGGGATGTTGTGGAAGGCGTCGGTGTGCGCGTCGAAGTGCAGCAGGCACGCCCGCTCGCCGCCGGTCAGGTTGGCGCCGGCCCCGCCGATCGCCTGCAGGATTCCACCGGTGATCGAGTGGTCGCCGCCGATCGAGACGGGCCGCGCCCCGGCGGCGTCGATCGAACGGTAGAAGTCCGTGATCATCTCGATCGTTCGCTCATTGTTGTTGCCCTCCGACAGCGGCACGTCGCCGAGGTCGCGGATCCGGCACATGTCCCACGGGTCGATGCCGAACTGGCCGTGGGCTCGGCGCGCGATGGCCGAGACGTTCCTCACGGCGCGCGGGCCGAGGTGCTGGTCGCGCTGGGTGGTGCCATTGCCGGTGCTGTGGGGCACGCCCACGAGGGCGATGTCGGCGTTGTGCGGGTCGGGGTCGTACTCGCAGCGGAACAGCGTCGGGATGCCGTACCAGTAGATCCCGTCCATGAGGCGCTGCTGGTCGGATCGTGCGGGGGGGGTTGCGGGGGGCGTTGCCATGGTCGTCTTCTACCACAGCGTGCCCGGCCGCGAGCCGGCGACCGTGCGGCCCGTCAGCCTGCCGCGGCACCGGCTCGCACCGCTGGGAGTGTGCTGACTTGGCGACGCCGGGCACCGCCGGATCCGCCGGACCATGGATTCCGGCCTCCGCCGGAATGACGGATCATGTGGGCCGAAGCACGACCAGGCAGTCTCCTAGGCTCGGTATTCCCGCGGGGGCCGGGTGAAGATCTCCTCCACCATTGGCACGAAATCCTCCAGCGGCAGGTCGTCGTAGCGGGGGTCGAAGGAGTTCTGGTCGTAGGAGGCGCAGAAGTCGATGCAGCGGTCATAGCACGGGGACGCCGCGTGTTGCTCGCGGGCGTCTCGGTCGCCACCGAGGTGGTGAAAGTAGTAGTAGCCCTGGAACAGCCCGTGGTGACGGATCACCCACGTGGTCTCCTCGCTCACGTACGGGGCGAGGATGCCGGCGGCCACCGCGCTGTGGTTGTCCGGCGCCAGCACGTCGCCGATGTCGTGGAACAGCGCCGCCACGACGAACTCGGTCGGCTCGCCGTTGCGCAGCGCCCTGGTTGCCGACTGGCGGCTGTGGCGGGCCCGGTCGATCTGGTAGCCCAGATTCGGCCCCTCCAGCAGGCGGAACGTCGCCAGCAGGTTGCCGGCCAGTTCCCCGCTGCTGTGATCGCGGTAGAGCCGGTCGAGGTGCTGGTAGTCATCCCGGGTGCCCTCGCTCATCTGCGTCCAACGCACGGTGAACGCCTCGGTCATCGATCCACCTCCCCGGTCGTCACCGGTCAACGGCTGCGGAGGGTCAGCTGGACCCGGTCACGGATGGTGTACTCAGAACCGGAGCGATCCAGCCAGCCGAGGCGCACGAACTGCGAGATGGCCTTGTTGACCCGTTCCCGCGAGGCGCCCACCATGGCCGCCAGTTCTTCCTGGGTGACGGGCAGCGTGAAGCTCTCGTCCTCGCCCGCGAAGCCCAGCAACCGCTTGGCGGTCCGGCCCACGACGTCGAGGAATACGGCGTCGGTCAGGGCGGTGCCGGCAGCCCGCAGGCGTCGCACCAGCATGCCGACGACCCTCCACAGATGGTCCGGGCGGTTCTCGTAGAGCCGGCGCACGGGACCGTACGGGACGGCGAGCACCTCGCTGGCCTCCAGCGCCCGGGCACCGGCCGACCTGCCGCGACCGTCGAAGAGCCCCATCTCGCCGAACAGATCGCCCTCCTCCATCAGCGAGATCACCGAGTCGCGGCCGTCCGCAGCAGTGCTGACGATGGCGATCCGCCCGGACAGCACCACATACATGGCATCGGGACGGTCACCCATCGAGAACAGGGCGTCACCTCGGTCGAGCTTGCGGCAGAAGGAGTAGACCGCCACGTCGGCCAGCAACTCCTCCTCGAGGCCCTCGAAGATCTCCGTCTGAGACAGCAACTTGGCGTCCACCATCACGGACGCCATGCTAATGAGCGTGGCTCGCAGCGTGTTTCAGGGAGACCCGGCGATCTGGACCATTCTCGTGGCCGCAGGCGAGGGGCGTCGCTTCGGCGGGCCCAAGCAGCTCCAGCCTCTCGGCGGGCGCCGCGTCATCGACTGGGCGTTCGACGCCGCCGCCGCGGCAAGCCACGGCGTCGTGGTCGTGGCCGCTCCCGAGCAGGTGCAGCTCCTGCGCGAAGGTCCTGGCGCCCTCTCGGTGGAACCGCGACGTGCCGGCGCGCCCGGCGAGCGCCCCCAGGTCGTCGTGACCGCGGGCGGCGCCACCCGGTCGGAGTCGGTGCGGGCCGGCATCGCCGCCATCCCCGACGAGGCCCAGGTGATCGCCGTCCACGACGCGGTCCGGCCCCTGGCCACCGGCGCGCTCTTCGCCGCCGTCACGACCGCGGTGGCCGCGGGCGCCGACGGAGCGGTACCGGCCGTGCCCGTCGTCGACACCGTTCGCCACGCCGACGACGGTGCCCTGGACCGCTCCCGCCTGCGCGCCGTGCAGACCCCGCAGGCGTTCCGGGCCGGCGCCCTGCGGCGCGCCCACGAGGATGCTCCCGAGGCGACCGATGACGCCACGCTCGTCGAGTCGATCGGCGGATCGCTGCACCTCGTGAACGGCGATCCCGCCAACCTCAAGATCACGACGCCCGGTGACCTGGAGGTCGCCGAGGCACTGCTGGCGGGGCGCGCGGCCACGCCGGGTGAGGCCGGCCAGCCGGGTCGGTCCGCCCCTGCGAGCGGCGGCGTGCCGCTCGTGGGCATCGGCTTCGACGTTCACGCCTTCAGCGACGACCCCGACCGGGCGCTGGTGCTCGGAGGCGTCCGCTTCGAGGGTGAGCGCGGCCTCGCCGGGCACAGCGACGCCGATGCCGTGGCCCACGCCTGCTGCGACGCCATCCTGGGGATCGCCGGCCTGGGTGACATCGGCAGCCTGTTCCCCGATGACGACGATCGCTGGCGCGACGCAGACAGCATCGCCCTGCTGGCCGAGGCGGCCGAGCACGTGCGACGAACCGGCAGACGCATCGGCAACATCGACTGCACCGTGCTGGCCGAGCGTCCCCGACTCGCCCCTCGCCGAGCCGAGATGCAGGCGCGTCTCAGCGAGGCGGCAGGTGCGCCCGTGACCGTGCGAGGCAAGCGAGCCGAGTCCCTCGGTGCCTTGGGCCGCGGCGAGGGAATCGCCTGCTGGGCGGTGGCCCTTCTGACTTGAGCAGCTGATTCGAGCTGCCCGGCTCGAGCCGCGGATCCACCCTGCCAGGAGATCGGCTGACACTGCGGATCGACTCGAGAGCTCCGAACGCGCCACCACCGGCGTAGGGTGCGGGGGTGAACGACACACCTTCTGGTGGTCCGGGCGACGGAAAGCGGTCCGGAGGCCCGCCACGTGGCGGGGGGCGCAGCTCGCGAGGACCCGGCGGCGGGCGCGGCCAAGGTGGGCGCGGTCAAGGCGCACGCGGCGGCGGAGACCGAGGCGGACCCGGCGGCGGTCGCAGCGGAGACCGAGGCGGCTACGGCGGGCGCGGCGGCGGAGACCGAGGCGGACCCGGCGGCGATCGAAGCGGAGACCGAGGCGGCTACGGCGGGCGCGGCGGCGGAGACCGAGGCGGACCCGGCGGGCGCGGCGGCGGAGACCGAGGCGGACCCGGCGGGCGCGGCGGCGGAGACCGAGGCGGCTACGGCGGGCGCGGCGGCGGAGACCGAGGCGGACCCGGCG
>JAGWAL010000063.1:0-1291 GCA_021296415.1 Acidimicrobiia bacterium
TGGTGTCGTAGCTCGTCAACGCGGGCCGGCGCAGCTTCACGCCCATGGCGCCGCCGGTGTTCGGCGTGTCCGGCGCCATGACGCGGTGGCAGGTGTCGACGTCCTCGGGCGTGCGGATGTCGGTGAAGAGCACGGCCTTGAAGCCGGCGCCCAGCGCGGCCTGCGCCCAGAACCCCTGACCTTCCTGGTCGAGCTTGATCATGAGCGGCAGGTTGCCGCCGCACTGCCCGGCCCGGGCGAGGTGGTAGAGGAGCCCCATGTCGAAGGTCGAGTACTCCGCGACGAACTCGGCGTAGTCGAAGAGTCCCGTGTCGCCGATGATCTCCGGGATGTCGGCGTCGGTGAACATGAAGTGGGTACTGATCGTCGGCTGGTCGCGGTCGAGCCTGTCGCGCAGCGCGTTCGGCATGAGCATGGGCGTCCCTCGGGTGCGGCAAACGGGGGAGCATACCGCCTGGCGGGGTCGTGGCGGGAACGGCGGGCCACGCCTGGCCTATCATCGAGGCGCGTCCACGGGAGGAAAGGACATGGCAGGACAGGTTCGACATCGGACCGGACGGCGCGTGCGTCGCGCGCTCTTCATCGCGCTGTTGGTTCCGGCGGCGTGGGCCTGGGCGGCGGGAGCCGAGGCTCCCGGCCCGCCCAACATCGTCATCATCATGCCCGACGACCTCGGACGCGACGACGTCAGCCTGCACGGCACGGACATCGCCACCCCGCACATCGACAGCATCGCCCGGGACGGCGTGCTGCTGTCGCGGTTCTACACGGCGCCGGTCTGCTCGCCGACGCGCGCGGGCCTCCTGACCGGGCGCTATCCGATCCATGCCGGCCTCATGCGCGCGGCGATCGCGCCCTGGCGGGACTACGGACTCGACCCGGGCGAGGTCCTGCTGCCCGAAGTCCTCGAGCGGGCGGGGTACGAGCACCGCGCGATCTTCGGCAAGTGGCACCTCGGGCATTTCAAGCGTCGCTGGCACCCCCTGCGGCGTGGCTTCACGGAGTTCTTGGGGCACAACTTCGCGGTCGACTTCTTCACCCACGAACGCCTCGGAGAGCGGGACTGGAGCCTCGGATACGAGCCGCTGGTCGAGGAAGGCTACGCCACGGACCTCGTCGCGGACCGGGCCGTCCGCTTCATCGACGAGCACGCCGGCGACGCCGCGCCGTTCTTCCTCTACCTGCCGTTCGGGGCGCCGCATTCGCCCACCCAGGCGAAGGAAGAGCACCTGCCGCTGTACGACCACCTGTCGGCCATCGAGGTGCCGCCAGGCTTTGCCGAGGCCACTGG
>JAGWAL010000063.1:1349-5370 GCA_021296415.1 Acidimicrobiia bacterium
CTCGGCATCGGGCGGGTCCTCGGGGCCCTCGACGAGCATGGCATCGCCGACAACACGCTCGTGCTCTTCTTCAGCGACAATGGCGGCTCCGTCGGCATCGGCGACAACGGTCCGCTGCGCGGCTGCAAGGCGACGGTGTACGAGGGCGGCATCCGCGTTGCCGCGGCCGCCCGCTGGCCGGCGGGCGACATCGCCGGCGGGCGCGAGGTGTCGGTTCCCCTGGCATACCTGGACGTGCTGCCGACCGTCATGCGCGCGGCCGGCATCCCCGACCACGGGGGCAAGCCCCTCGACGGCGTCGACGTGCTGGACGTGCTGACGGGCAAGCAGGACGCGCTCGAGCGGGACCTCTATTCGTACGTCGCGGTCACGGAGGACCGCGACCAGGTGGCGGTCTCGGAGGGCGACTGGAAGCTCGTGATCTTCGGACCGGACCTCAGGGAGGCCGGCGCCGGGGAAGCGTCGACCCGGCAGCTCTTCCGGCTGGACGAAGACCCGCTCGAACGCCGCGACCTGGCGCGCGACCATCCGGACATCGTGAAGCGCCTTACGGAGAAGGCGATCGCCTTCCGGAGCCTGGAGCCGCCGAACCCGATGCCCTCGTTCTCCGTGCGTGAGGAGGGGTTCGTGCCGCCGGCGAGCTGGCAGTTCGAGGTCGACTGAACGGGCCTCGCGGCGGCGCGCCGGCCCGGGGCGCTATCATCGGGCGGCCAGCCACGAGGAGGGGATGCAATGGACGGACACGGTCGGCCGGGAAGCGGACAGGTACGCGGGGGCGTGCTGCGCGCGCTGACCGGGGCCCTGCGGTGGCCCGTCGCATGGGCGTGGTGCGCCGCCTCGGTCGCGGCGGCGGGCCAGGAACTGCCCAACATCGTCATCATCGTTCCCGACGATCTCGGGCGGTACGACGTGAGCATGCACGGGGGCGACATCGCGACCCCCCACATCGACAGCATCGCGCGCGACGGCGTCCTCCTGTCGCGCTTCTACTCGGCGCCCGTCTGCTCGCCCACCCGGACGGGCATCATGACCGGCCGCTACCCGATCCACGCCGGCCTCATGCGCTCGGTGGTGGCGCCGTGGCGGGACTACGGACTCGACACGAGCGAGGTCCTGATGCCCGAGGTGCTCGAGCGCGCCGGGTACGAGCACCGGGCCATCTTCGGCAAGTGGCACCTCGGGCACTTCAAGCGCCGGTGGCACCCGCTGCGGCGCGGCTTCACCGAGTTCGTGGGGTTCGGGTTCGCCGTTGACTACTTCACCCACGAACGGCTGGGGGAACGGGACTGGAGCCTGGGCTACGAGCCGCTCTTCGAGGAAGGCTACGCCACGGACCTGCTCGCGGACCGGGCCGTCAACTTCATCGGGGAGCACGCGGACGACGACGCGCCGTTCTTCCGGGCGCCGCACACGCCCACCCAGGCGAAGGAGGAGGACCTGCCCCTCTACGACCGGCTGTCGGCCATCGAGCCGCCGCGAAGCTGGGAGGAAGCCACGGGGCACAATCCGCTGATGCCTCTCGAGGAACGCACGACCCTGCGGCGCGTCCACGCGGCCATGGTCCACGCGCTCGATGTCGGCATCGGCCGCATTCTCGACGCCCTCGATGCGCACGGGATCGCCGACAACACGCTGCTCCTCTTCTTCAGCGACAACGGCGGCTCCGTGGGAATCGGCGACAACGGCCCGTTCCGGGGCTGCAAGGCGACGGTGTACGAAGGCGGCATCCGCGTCGCGGCGGCCGCGCGATACGTTTCGGGCGGGCGCGACGTCACCGTGCCCCTCGCCTACATCGACGTGCTGCCGACGCTGATGCGCGTGGCAGGCATAGACGACCACGGCGGCAAGCCCCTGGACGGCGTGGACGTGCTCGACGTGCTGACGGGCAAGCAGGACGCGCTCGAACGCGACCTCTACTCCTTCGTCGGACGCACGGAGGTACGCGACCAGGTCGCCGTGTCGGAGGGCGACTGGAAGCTCGTGGTCATCGGGCCGCACCTGACGGAGGAAGGCGCCGCGGAAGCGTCGATGCGCCAGCTCTTCCGGCTGGACGAAGACCCACTGGAGCGCCACGACGTAGCCGCGGACCACCCGGACATCGTCGCCCGCCTGACGGAGAAGGCCATCGCGTTCCGGGCCCTGCAGCCGCCGAATCCGGTGCCGCTGTACTCCGAGGGCGAGGGCACGTTCGTGCCGCCGCCCAACTGGCAGTTCGGGGTGGAGTAAGGATCCCTACTGTTCGTTGCCGTCCGCGTCGAGGAGGACGATGTCGCCGAACCCGAGTTCGCGGATGCCGGCCTCGATCTCGGCCCGGTCGCCGACGACCACCCAGACCAGCGCCTCGGGGTGCACGACATCCACGGCCGCCTGGCGGATCTCTTCTTCGCTGAGGGCGCGGATACTGCCGGCGTACGTGTCCCAGTAGTCGTCCGGGAGGCCGAACCGCACGATCTCGGCGAGCGAACCGAGCACGGCGGAGGCGGTCTCCCAGCGGCCCGGGAGGGACAGGGTCCGTCGGTCCTTCACCTTGGCGATCTCGTCTGAAGAGGGCGGCCGCTCCCCCCGGATCTCCTCGATCTCGCGCTTGAGCTCGGCCATGGCCAGGCTCGTCTTGTCGGTCTGCACCGGCGCGAGGGCGACGAAGGGGCGCTGCCCCCGGGCCGACACGAACTGCGTGAACGCCCCGTAGGACCAGCTCTTGTCCTCGCGCAGGTTCATGTTGACGCGCGCGGTGAAGTCGCCGCCGAGGACCTGGTTCATGCTGCTGATCGCCATCTCGGCGTCGTTGTTCCGGGGCGGCCCGAGATGGCCTGCGATGATGACCGACTGCTCCGAGTCGGGCCGGTCCACCAGGTACACGGTCGGTGCGTCGCGGTGGGCGACTGTCGCGAGGTTCTTCTCCGGCACGTCGCCGGGGGCCCAGTCGTGGAACCGCTCGGCGAGCAGCGGCTCGAGCTCCTCGCGCGTGGTGTCCCCCACGACGATCAGCGTAGCGTTGCCGGGCCTGAACCACGCGCCGTGAAAGGCGGCGAGGCCACGGACGCCTCGTCCCCCGAGCCGGTGAACGGCAGGCTGTAGGCGTGGCCGTCGCCGTACAGGAGCCGCGGGAAGAGCCGCAGCGCCAGCGTGCGCGGCTGCACCTTTTCCTGGCGGATGCCGACGATCTGCAACTGCTGCACGCGGTTGAAGTCGGCCTGCGGGAAGGCCGGGTGGAGGATGACGTCCGCGAAGAGGTCGAGGGACGCGGCCAGGTTTTCCTTCAGCGCGGACATGGATACGTAGGAGGTGTCGAGGTCCGAGCCGCTGTTCAGCGAGGCGCCGAGGCGGTACAGCTCGTCGCTGATCTCTAGCGCCGAGCGACTCGCCGTGCCTTCATCGAGCATGGACATGGCGAGCTGCGCCGTGCCCGGCGTCGCGAACTGGTCCGCGGCGTAGCCGGCGTCCACCATCAGGTTGAGCTCCACGACGGGAATGGCCGTGCGCTGCGCGAGCACGACTTCCATGCCGTTGCCGAGACCGAAGCGCTCGAACGGCTCGAAACGGACGTCGGGCGGCGTGCCGGTATCGGGCAGGCCGCTGCGGTCGGCCATCGCCTCGGAAACGGTTCCACTTCGAGGATGAACTGCCCGCGCTGCATCCACGCCTGCGCGGCGGCGGTGAGGGCCTCGGGCGTAGCGGCGTCCCAGCGCGCGAGGGTAGTCCGGTGGAACGCCGGGTCGCCCATGAACGTCTCGTTGCGGGCGAGCATGTCGCTCTTGCCGCCGAAGCCGCCGACCCGCTCGATGCCCCGGATGAAGGACGAGCGCCGCGCGGTCACCATGCGGTCGAGTTCGTCCTGCGTCGGCCCGTCGGCCAGAAAGCGCGCGATCTCTTCCTCGATGACGGCGTCGAGTTCGTCGAGGCCGTGTCCCGGCAGCGCCGTCGCGACGATCCCGAAGATGCCGGCGATCTCGAGGGGGAAGGCGAACGCGCTGACGTCGGAGGCGATCCGCTCGTCGTAGACCATGCGCTTGTACAGGCG
>JAGWAL010000063.1:5380-6497 GCA_021296415.1 Acidimicrobiia bacterium
CCCGCGACGAGGTCCAGCCGGTTCGCGTCGGGGTCGCCGAAGCGGGGGCCCGTCCACGCCTTGTAGAGGCGGGCCTGGGGTACGCGGTCCTGCAGGGTGTGGCGGTGAATGCCCTCGAGTTCCGGGATCCACTCGCTCTGGCGCGCCAGCGCCGGCCCGGACGGGATGTGGCCGAAGAAGTGCTCGACGCGCTCCTTGGCGTACTCGGCTTCGATGTCGCCGGCGAGGACCAGGACGGCGTTGGCCGCGCCGTAGTACTCCCGGAACCACTCCCGGACATCCTCGAGACTCGCGGCGTTCAGGTCCTCCATGCTGCCGATGACCGGCCAGGAGTAAGGATGTCCCGCGGGGAAGAGGTTCTCGAAGAGGATGTTGAAGACGCGGCCGTACGGCTGGTTCTCGCCCTGGCGCTTCTCGTTCTGCACGACGCCGCGCTGCTCGTCGAGGCGTTCCTGGTCGACCACGCCGAGCAGGTGGCCCATGCGGTCCGACTCCATCCAGAGCGCGAGGTCGAGGGCGTTCTTCGGCACGACCTGGAAATAGTTGGTGCGATCGCTGCTGGTCGTCCCGTTCATGCCGGTGGCGCCAACCCGCTCGAAGGGCCCGAAGTACTCGTCGTTGTAGTTCTCGGTGCCGTTGAACATCAGGTGTTCGAAGAGGTGCGCGAAACCGGTCTTGCCGGCCTTCTCGTTCTTCGAACCGACGTGGTACCAGACGTTGACGGCGATGACGGGCGCCTTGGTGTCCTGGTGGACGATCAGCCGCAGGCCGTTGTCCAGGGTGTATTTCGTGAAAGGGATGTCGACGCCCTGTGCGTCCCCGTCGCCCGCTCCGTGGACGGGCGCGCCGCAGACGGTCGCCGCCAGCACTAGGGCTGCGGCCCGGGTGGCCAGGGCGTTGCGCCCGAAGCCGTGCTGGCCCGGGGCTCGCGGGCCGGCGCGTAAGGTCATGCTCGTCTCCGCCTGTGCATGGAAAGGCGGCGACTCTACAGCAAACGGTGGCCGCCTGGGACAGGTGCGGCGTTGCACGCGCACGCGCGAACGTGGCGCGATCAGGCCTCCGCGACGGCCTCCGGTCGCGTTCCGCCGGGGGCATCGGCGTACGCCTGCGCGATCAG
>JAGWAL010000044.1:0-2738 GCA_021296415.1 Acidimicrobiia bacterium
GAGGGCCCTGCTGGACGCCCATCCGGACCCGTACGCCCTCGGGGCGTTGGAGGGCACGGCGCCGATCACCGGAGACATTCCCTCGCCGCTGGAGATCCCCTCGGGATGCCGGTTCCGGACCCGCTGCCCCTTCGCCACGGAGACCTGCGAGACCGACGATCCCGGTCTGGCCCCGGGTGGCGAGGCGCACCGGGTGGCGTGCCACGTGCTGCCCTTCGGGCGCCCCGGTCCGGGCTGAGCCGGTCGTCTCCTCCCCGCCGGCCGCCGAGCGCCGCCGTAGGCTTGGATGCGGTGCGGACCGGCGGGTACCGGTTAGTACGGGCGAGGGGAGCGCAGTATGACTCTGACTGCAGAAGTGGCGGCCACTGGCCAATCGCTGAGCGGCCCGCTGCGTCTGTTCATCGGTGGCGAGTGGGTGGAGGCGGCCTCGGGGCGGACCTTCGACTCCATCGATCCGTATACGGGGGAGGTCTGGGCGCAGGTGCCCGAGGCAAGCGCTGCAGATGTTGACCGGGCCGTCGCCGCGGCGCGCACCGCGTTCGACGAGGGGCCGTGGCCGCGGTTGCCGGGAGTGGAGCGTGCCAGGATCATGCGGCGCCTGGCGCGACGCATCGAGGAGCACGCGGACGAACTCGCCGTCGTCGAGGTGCGTGACAACGGGAAACTGCTGCGAGAGATGTCGGGCCAGGCGGCACTCCTGCCGGAGTTCTACGACTACTTCGCCGGGGCCGCCGACAAGATCGGTGGTCAGGTCCTGGACTCCTCCAAGAGCAACTTCTTCGTCTACCAGCTACCCGAACCGGTCGGAGTGGTGGGGGCCATCACACCGTGGAATTCGCCGCTACTCCTGACCGCGTTCAAGCTGGCACCGGCGCTCGCCGCGGGCTGCACGTTCGTCCTCAAGCCGTCCGAGCACACGTCCGTCTCGGCGCTGCGCTTCGCGGAGATCACCGCCGAAGCCGGCGTGCCGGACGGCGTCTTCAACGTCGTCACCGGCGACGGCCCCGCGCACCCCGGAGTCGACAAGGTGTCATTCACCGGCTCGGTCGCCACGGGGATACGCGTCTCGAAGGCGGCCGCGGAGCATCTTGCGCCCGTGACGCTGGAACTGGGCGGCAAGTCACCCAACATCGTGTTTGCCGACGCCGACCTCGAAGCCGCCGCCAACGGCGTCGTGGCCGGGATCTTCGCCGCCTGCGGGCAGACCTGCATCGCCGGGTCGCGCCTGTTGGTGGAGCGGGTGGAACGTGTCGCGGGGCGGGCACGGGAGATCATCCTCGGTAACCCGATGGATCCCGCCACCGAGATGGGGCCGCTGGCGTACGCCGCCCACTGGGACAAGGTCATGGGTTACATCGAGATCGGGACGGCCGAGGGCGCCGAGTTGGCCACCGGCGGACGTCGCCCCGAGCGGTTCGGCGATGGGCTGTTCGTGGAGCCGACCGTCTTCTGCGGCGTCGACAACACCATGCGGATCGCTCGGGAGGAGATCTTCGGACCGGTTCTGTCGGTGATCCCATTCGAGGGCGAGGCCGAGGCGTTGGCTAGCGCCAACGACTCACCATTCGGTCTGGCAGCAGGTGTGTGGACCAGGGATGTGCAGCGGGTGCATCGGATGGTGCCGCGGCTGCAGGCCGGCACCATCTGGGTCAACGCCTATCGCACGCTGAACTACGACGTGCCGTTCGGTGGCTACAAGATGAGCGGTCACGGGCGGGAGAACGGCTTGGACGGGCTGCGCGAGTATCTGCACACCAAGTCCGTCTGGATCGAGATGTCCGGCGCCACCCGCGACCCGTTCAAGTTGGGTTGAGCACGGCCGGGACGCGGATACCGAGCCGGCTGACCATGGGAGATCACCGATGAGTGAGGACAGCCGGCCGCAGGTCACCTCCGGTCTCGAAGGCGTGCTGGCCTGCAATTCGTCGGTCTGCTCCATCGACGGTCCCGGCGGCGTCCTGACCTACCGGGGCTACGACATCGGTGACTTCGTGACCGATGCCTCGTTCTGTGACGTCGCCTGGCTGTTGTGGCACGGCGACTGGCCCGGCGAAGTCGAGAGCGAGGCCTTCGCCGCCGAGGTTGCGTCTCACCGCGACCTGAGCGAGTCCGTGGCGGCGCTCCTGGCCGCTGCGCCGCTGGATGCAGCGAACCCGATGGCGGTGTTGCGCACGGCCGTGTCGTTGGTGGGCGCGGAGGATCCAACAGCCGACGACATCTCGAGCGAAGCCGTGGTGGCGAAGGCGGCGAGGCTCGTGGGTTGCCTGCCGACGATGGTTGCCGCCATGTCGCGTCACCTGCAGGGCAACGAGCCGATAGCGGTCGACCCGAGCCTCGACCATGCCGCCAACTTCTGCTGGATGCTGACCGGACGGCAGCCGTCGCCCCAGGAGTCGGGTGCCCTGAATGCCCTGCTGAACACCTATGCCGAGCACGAACTCAACGCCTCGACCTTCGCGGCCCGCACCACCGTCGGCACGCTCTCGGACTACTACTCGGCGATGGTCTCGGGCATCGGGGCGGTCAAGGGGCCGCTGCACGGTGGCGCGGTGGACGACGCCATGGCGGTGTTCTCCGAGATCGGCGAACCCGCCGGCGTGGTGCCGTTCGTGGAGGCGGCCCTGGCGGCGCGTCGCAAGGTGCCCGGGTTCGGGCACCGCGTCTATCGCACCCGTGACCCACGTGCGATCGCCATGGACGCCCTGGCTGCCGAACTGGGTGCGGCGGCCGGTGAGCCG
>JAGWAL010000044.1:2806-11106 GCA_021296415.1 Acidimicrobiia bacterium
GTGCTGTACCACCTCGGCTTCCCACTGAGCATGTTCACGAGCTTCATCGTCTGCAGCCGGGTGGCGGGGTGGACCGCCCACGTGCTGGAGCAGTACGCCAACAACCGACTCATCAGGCCCCGGGCGCTCTACGAGGGGTCACCGCCGCGGCCGTACCCGGCGGGCTGAACGTGGACCGGGCGGTCCCGGCGTCGTTCTGGCGGGGAGGCACGAGCCGCGCCGTCCTGTTCCGCAGCGACGACCTGGCCGGCTACCGCCCCGAGCAGATCGAGGCGATCATCCTGGCGTCGCTCGGCAGCCCCGACCCCGATTGTCGCCAGATCGACGGGCTCGGCGGTGGGATCTCCTCGCTCAGCAAGGCGGCCATCGTGGGGACGGCGCCGGCCGGCAGCGGCGCGGAGGTGGCGTTCCGCTTCGCCCAGGTGGAGGTGGCCGAGCCGCGGGTGGACTTCACCGGCAACTGCGGCAACATCTCAGCCGCCATCGCCCCGTTCGCTGTCAACGAGGGCCTGGTGGAGGCAGCCTCGTCCGGTTCGGCCCCCATCGAGGTGCTGAGTCTCAACACCGGCCAGCGCTTCGTCACCCGGGTGCCGCTGCGGGACGGCAGGTACGACCCTTCCGGCGACTTCGTCATCGGAGGGGTGCCCGGCAGCGGGGCGCGGCTGACCCTGGAGTACCTCGAGCCGGACGGCTCGATCGGCCGGGGCGCGCTGCCGACGGGTCGGCTCCGCGACCGCGTCGACGTGCCGGGATGCGGTGCCGTCCCGGTGTCGATCGTGGATGTGGGCAATCCCGCCGTGTTCGTGGCGGCCGCGGCTCTGGGGGCACCCGAGGCCGCAACTGCTCTGCCCAGCGCACTCGATGCCTCTGCCGCGCTGCGGGAGTGCCTCGAGTGCATTCGCTGCGAAGCCGCGGTGCGCATCGGTTTGGCGGACTCGCCGGCCGAGGCCGCCGCCCGGCAGCGGACGGTTCCGAAGGTGGCGCTGGTGGGCGCGCCCGCCGCCTACCGGACCACCAGCGGCGGGGAGGTGCCCGCTGCCGACGTGGACCTGGTCGCGCGACTCATCTCGATGGGGCGCGCCCACCGCACTCTGGCGATGACCGCTGCGATGGCCTGCGCGGCCGCGGCCGCCATGGACGGGAGCGTCGTGGCGGAGGTCGCCGCCGGGCCGGCCCAGGCAGGGGGGACACCGCGCGTGGTCCGCCTGGGCCATCCCGCCGGGGTGCTCGGCCTGAGCGTGACCGCGGACTGCTCGTCCGGAACGTGGCGGGTCCCGAGCCTCACCATGGATCGCACGGCGCGGGAGATCATGCGCGGCACGGTGCAGGTGCCGCAGGCGTACCTCGACGGTGAGGCCTGGTTCCTCCCGGGATCGTCCCGTTGAGCGCCTTCGGGTCGGAGACCACCCTCCGCACCGCCACCGGTGCGCTCCGCTACTACCGCCTGAGCCGCCTTGAGGAACTCGGGCTCGGCGCCGTGAGCCGCCTGCCGGTGAGCATCAAGGTGCTGCTGGAGGGCGCTCTGCGCCATGCCGAACAGAGCGCGGGCAACGGCGAGTCGCCCGAGCGCGCCGCTGCCGATGTGAGGGCGCTGGCAGGCTGGGCCGACCCGGAGGTCCCGGGAGGATCGGTTGCGTTCCGCCCGGGCCGCATGGTCCTGCAGGACTTCACGGGCATCCCGGCCCTGCTGGGGCTGGCCGCCATGCGCGGTGCCGTGCAGCGAGCGGGCGGTGACCCGGAGCAGGTCGATCTTCGTACACCGACAGATCTGGTCATCGACCATTCCGTGCAGGTCGACGTTGCCGGCGACCTGGGCGCCTTCGGCGCCAACCTCGCCATCGAGTACGAGCGCAACGCCGAGCGGTTCCGCTTCGCCCGCTGGGCCGAACAGGCCTTCCCCAACCTCCGCGTGGTGCCACCGGGCACGGGCATCGTGCATCAGGTCAACATGGAGTTCCTGGCGTCGGTCGTGTCGGTGGAGCGCGGGAGCGGCGATCCGGTCGCCCGGCCGGACACGCTGGTGGGTACCGACTCGCACACGACCATGATCGGCGGGCTCGGCGTGCTGGGTTGGGGGGTCGGCGGCATCGAGGCCGAGGCCATCATGCTCGGCGAGGCGATCGACGTCGTGCTTCCGGAAGTGGTGGGTGTGCGGCTCTCCGGGCGCCCCGCTGCCGGCGTCACCGGGACCGACATCGTGCTGACGCTGACGCGCGTGCTGCGGGAAGCGGCCACCGTCGGGGCGTTCGTGGAGTTCTACGGCACGGGACTCGACGCACTCAGCGCCGAGGACAGGGCGACCATCGCCAACATGGCTCCCGAGTACGGGGCCACGACCGGCTTCTTCGCCCCCGATAACGAGACGCTTCGCTACCTCCGCCGGACGGCGCGGACACCCGCACACGTCGACATCGTCGAGCGCTACTGCCGTGCCCAGGGCCTGTTCCGGCCGGCCGACGGCTCGGTGCCGGCATTCAGGCGCGTCGTGCCCTTCGACCTGTCCTCAGTCGCCCCGACGGTGGCGGGGCCGTCACGGCCCACGCAAACGCTGAGGCTGGCAGAGGTGCCGGGGTCGCTCGCGGCGGCGCTGTCGGGGCGCCAAGGCGGGGTTCCGGGCGCGGAACTCCCGGACGGAAGGGGTGATCCGGCCCGGGGCGACCGCTCGGAACCGGGAGAGGCCGGCGAGGGCGCCGGGTCGGGGCAGGAGCGTGGTTCGCTCGCCACGCCGATCCTCGGATCCGGGACGCGCCTGGTCGCGGTACCGGAGTCCCCGCAGCCCGCCGGGCGGCGCGCCGGCGAGCCCGGCTTCCACCCGCCTCCCGGCACGGCGGTCCGCGTCCGGGCGCTGGGGCGGATCGTGGGCGACCGGGCCGAGACCGCCGATCCTCCGCTCCGCGACGGGGATGTCGTGATCGCCGCCATCACGAGCTGCACCAACACGTCCAATCCGGCGATGATGATCGGAGCCGGACTGCTGGCCCGCAAGGCCCTGGAGCGGGGGCTGACGACGCCGCTGCACGTGAAGACGAGCATGGCACCCGGTTCGCCGGTCGTGGCCGACTACCTGACCCGTGCGGGCCTGCTCACCGATCTCGAGCACCTGGGTTTCGCGGTCGTCGGCTACGGGTGCACCACGTGTGCAGGCGGATCCGGGCCCCTGGACGCCTCGGTTGCAGCTGCCATCGAGGAGGGCGGCCTGTCGGTGGCGGCCGTGCTGTCAGGCAACCGGAACTTCGAGGGCCGCATTCACCCCCAGTGCCGTCTGGCCTACCTGGCCTCGCCCGCACTCGTCGTGGCCTACGCCCTGGCAGGGACCGTGAACATCGACCTCGCGGCTGACCCCGTGGCCCGGGATGCGATGGGTGAACCGATAATGCTGGAAGAACTCTGGCCCGATCAGGCGGACATCGGTCGGGAGATCGAGAGCGCCACCGATCCCCGCCTCTTCGCGGTGCGCGCCGGCGAGATCTTCGAGGGCGACGAACGCTGGCACTCCCTCGGCGGGCAATCGGCGCTGCCCGACTGGGATCCGGCGTCCACGTACATAACCGAGCCACCGTTCTGCGAGTCCGTGGCGCCCGAGCCGGCAGCCGCCGCTGACATCCGCGGGGCCCGCTGCCTGCTGCTGCTCGGTGAGGACATCACCACCGATCACATCTCGCCCGCGGGCGCGATCGCTCCGGACAGCCCGGCCGGGCGCTACCTCCGGAGCAAGGGCGTGGCCCCCGAGGACTTCAGCATCCTCGGCGCGCGGCGCGGCAACCACGAGGTGATGGTGCGCGCCACGTTCGCCAATCCCCGGTTACGCAACCAACTCGCCGGCGAGCGCGAAGGAGGCTGGACGGCACACCAGCCCAGCGGCGAGTCGATGACCATCTTCGAGGCCGCCGAGCGCTATCGCCGGGACGGGGCACCGCTGGTGGTGCTGGCGGGTGCCGGCTACGGCGCCGGATCCTCGCGTGACTGGGCCGCCAAGGGCACCGCCCTGCTGGGCGTGCGGGCCGTCGTGGCCGAGAGCTTCGAGAGGCTCCACCGCCAGAACCTCGTCAGCGTGGGCGTGCTGCCGTTGCAGTTCCCCGCAGGGGCGGGCTGGCGTGCCGCTGGCCTGGACGGCACCGAGACGTACGACGTCAGCGGCGTCGCAGCCGGCCTCCAGCCGGGCGGGACCGTCACCCTCGTGGCCACCTCGGCCGACGGTGCACCACGCCGCCTCCCACTCACCGTCCGCCTCGACAGCGACGCCGAGGTGACCTACTACCGGCACGGCGGCATCGTCCCGTACGTGCTCCGGCGCCTCTTGCGCGGCGCCGGGCCCGGCAGCTAGGCCAGCCGTCGCAGGCGGCGTTCGACGCGGTCGAGGTAGGCCTGGCGCTGCTCGACGGTGGAGCGGTCGGAACTGTAGAAGGCGATCCAGTGCATCCGGCAGCGCCGGGGGCAGAGCGGTCGCACGCTGCGCCGCAGGAAGTGCAGACCTGCCTCGCCCTGGGTGGCGTTCACGATCTTCGGCGATCCGTGCGAGGTCACGACGGCCAGGTAGTCGAGATTGGCGAGAAGGTCCCGGGTCGCTGCGGTCCTGTCGGGGCTGCTCGCCCGGGGAGACGATCCCCCGGCGACGACCTGCTCGAACCAGCCCGCCAGCATCGCCGGCAGGCCGCTCCACCACGTGGGGTACACCAGCACGAGCCCGTTCGCGGCGCCAAGGGCCTCCTGGTGGGCCGCCACGAGGGATGCGTCGGCGCCGGTGGGGGAGAAACCGTCGGTGTAGAGGTCCAGTAGGCGCGGCTCGGCCCCCGCGGCGGAGAGGGAGTCGACGACCCGCGCCGCCATGGCCGCCACGAAGCTCTCCGGCACCGGATGGCAGTAGACGACCAGCGTGCTCATAGCCACTCGAGGGTGCGGTCCAGCCGCTTGTCGAAGCGCCGGCGGGCGGCGGCGGCGCCTGCCGGCGCTTCGAAGAGGGCGACGTAGCGCTGGCGGCAGCGCGGGTTCACGATCAACCGCACCGTGCGCAGCAGGATGCGGCGCCCGCTGTCGCGGCCGCGGCTCATCTCCCGCCGGGAACGTTCGTGCATGGCCACCGCCACCACGCGGCGCACTCCGGGGAGACCCCGCTGCAGCTTCCCGTCCACGAGGTGGAAGCCGACGCCCGGCACGAAGGTGCGGTCCATGAACCCCTTCATGCGCGGTGACAGTCCCGTCCAGCCCGCCCGGTACACGAAGACCAGAGCCTCGGCCGCCCGCACGCGCGGCCCGAAATCGGCCACGTCCGGCTCCACCAACGGCTGCCCGGAGTGGTAGGCCCGGCGCCCGGCCGTGCTCATGGCGGGGTCGAAGTCCCCGGCGTGCAGGTCGATCACGTCGGTGACGTGCCCGCCCGCGATGAGACCGGCCTCGACGGTCCGGCGCAACCCGTCGCCGTGGGCCGCCGGATCGTCTGCCAGGACCAGCACCACTCGCACGGTCACATTCTGGCAGTCCCCGAGCGCGGGCCGCAGGGCCGACGCGGAACCTCGTGGCGGTCACGTCCCCGGGCGGTCTCCGGGCACGGGCCACACAGCGGGCGGCGTTGCGGTGAGCCGTGGCTGCCCGGCGAGAGTCGCAAGCGTGGCGACTACCCTCGGCGGGCGTGAGCGCATCCTGCATCCTGGCCGATGCCCTACTGCCCGACGGCCGGCGGGTGGACGTCACTGTCGTCGACGGCGTGGTCGCGTCCGTCGAACAGGCGACGCCTGCTGATCGGGGGACTTCTGGACCCCCGGGCGGCGGGGAATCGACCGGTGGCGACGGCGACCCGGCGCCGGCGCCGGCCGAGCCCCCCGAGTACCACGATCTCGGCGGGATGCTGCTGCTGGGCGGTCTCGCCGAGCCGCACGCCCATCTCGACAAGGCGCTGTCGGCCGAGACGGTCGTCAACGCCACCGGGGATCTCATCGGTGCCATCGAGGCCTGGCACGGACACCGCGGCGGGATCACGACCGAGAACACGATGGCGCGGGCGCTGCGGGCCACCGAGATCGCCGTCGAGCACGGGGTGACTGCCATCCGCAGCCACGTGGACGTGGGTGTCGACATCGGCGCCCGGGGCATAGAGGCTCTTGGGGAGGTGCGGCGACTCTGCCGCAGGCTCGTCGATCTGCAAATCGTGGCGCTGGTCGGCGTGCCGCTGACCGGCTCCGGGGGCGCCGGCAACCGGCGCGCCCTGGCGGCCGCCCTCGACGCCGGCGCCGACCTCGTGGGCGGAGCGCCCGCCCTGGATCCGAGGCCCGCCGAGTACGTGAACGTGTGCCTCGATGCGGCTGCCGAGGCGGGCCTACCCGTCGACCTGCACATCGACGAGACGCTCGACCCGGATGCGCGCGCCATCATCGACCTGGCCCGCGGCGTTCTCGACCGGGGGTTCCCGCATGCCGTGACGGCGAGCCACTGCGTGAGCCTGGGCATGATGCGCGAGACCGACCAGCGCGAGATCGCCGCTCTCGTGGCCGAGGCCGGCGTCGGCGTGGTCACGCTGCCGCAGACCAACCTGTTCCTGCAGAGCCGGGGCCGCCGCACCGCCCCGCCGCGGGGGCTCACCGCGCTGGCGGCACTGGCGGAGGCGGGTGTACGGGTGGCCGGCGGGGGCGACAACCTGCAGGACCCGTTCAACCTCATGGGCCGGGGCGATCCTTTCGAGACGGCGTCGTTGCTGGTGACCGCGGGCCACCTGCTGCCCGACGACGCACTGCGGCGGGTGTCCGCGAGCGCCCGGGACATCATGGGGCTGCCCGCCGCCGAGGCCCGCCCCGGTGCGACTGCCGACCTCGTAGCCGTGGACGCCTCCTCGGGGCGTGAAGCCATCGCCGCGGCTCCCGGGACCCGCAAGACCTTCAAGGCCGGTCGCCTGGTGGCCCACACCGCCCGCCGCGTCGTGGTCCCCGGAGCGCCCTGGGCATGAGCCGGCCGGTGCCGTCCTCTACACCGGGCGTGTGCGCGACCGACTCGCCGGCGGCGTCGACGCCGTCCCCATCTGCACGCTGTGGACGTGACCGGGCCTGTGCCGCGGCCGAGCGCCCACGAAGATGATCTCCCCCAACCCCCGATGAACGCCGCCGGAACACGCATCCCGTGGGGCGTGTGGTTCGAGCCGACGCAGCCGGTGGCGCGGCTGGTGGCGCTGGCGAGCCTCGCCGAGAGCCTCGGTGCCGAGGTCTGCCTGGTGGCGGACGAGGGCACCGAGCGCGACGTCTACGTGGCGCTGACCGCCATCCTGGCTGCGAGCGACGCTCTGGTCGTCGGACCGGCCATCACCAATCCCTTCTCGCGCCACCCCGTCACCACGGCGGCTGCGATCGCCACTCTGGCGGAGATGGAGCCGGGGCGCGTCTGGCACGGCCTCGGCGTGGGAGGCAGCCGTGTGCTCGCACCACTCCAACTCGACCCGGAGCGGCCCTACTCGGCTCTGGTCGACACATTCGTGGCCAACCGCCGCCTGCTGAGCGGCCGGCGGGCCGGCCCCGCGTCGCTGGACTGGTTCCACGGAGACGTCCCCATGGCGGTGGCGGGACGGGGACCGCGGGTGCAGCGCTTCGCCGCCGCCGAGGCCGATTGGGTGATCTTCTCGGCGAAGGCCCTGGCCGACCTGCCGGAGGCGGCCGCCTCCGTCCGCAGCGCCGGCGAGGCCCGCATCGCTTGGTCGGCGTACCTCGCCTACAGCGGCACCGAGCGCCGCCGCGCCCTGCGGCACTTCGCCTACATGGCCCTCGACGCGCCCGCCGAGATCCGCCGGCAGGTCGGCCTCGACGAGCTACGGGCCGCCAGAGTGCGCCGGGCCATGCTGGCCGGACACCTGGACGAGGCCGCCGAGCACCTTCCCGAGTCGCTGCTCGACCTGTACGCGGTCAGCGGCACACCCACCGAGTGCGCGGCCCGGATCGCCGGCCTGCGCGATTCGTTCGACCTGTTCGTGCTCCCCATGAACGACGAGGAGACCTGCGAGGCACACGTCCGGGCGTCCGCGGCGATCCTCGATCGTGCCGGTGATCCGACCGCCACGGGTTGAGGCGGCCCGCGAGGCCCGGTGGGGGCTCAAGCCGAGGCCGGGGGGCCCTCTGACAGCAGCGCAGCCAGGACCCGGGGTGGGGTCATGGGGAGCTCGGTGAGGCGGACGCCGATGGCGTCGCGAACGGCATTGGCGACGGCCGGGGCGATGGCGGGGATCACCGGTGTGCCCACGCCTTTGGCGCCGTGGGGGCCGCCGTCGGGGTCGGGGTCCTCCACCAGCACCACCTGGATGTCGGGCATGTCGTCGGCCATGAGCACCT
>JAGWAL010000045.1 GCA_021296415.1 Acidimicrobiia bacterium
GCGCGGCGCGGTGCCGTTGCCCTCCCGGAACTCGTTGCGATGGATCTGCGCGGACGCCCACCGCAGGCTCGGTGCCACCTCATCGGCCACGATCTCCACCTTGTTGCGGCGCTCGCCCTCGGGAGTGTCCCAAGAGCGCTGGTCCAATCTGCCATAGACGATGACTCGGGTTCCCTTGGTGATCGACTCCGCCACGTTCTCCGCCAGTGAACGCCAGCAGGTCACGTCGAAGAACGAGGTCTCCTCCACCTGCTCACCACCACGCTCGTAGCGGCGGTTCCATGCGACGCCGAACGCGCACACTGGGGTCCCAGAGGGCGTGAATCGCAACTCCGGATCCCGCGTAACATTGCCCACAATCGACACTGTGTTATCGAAAGCCATCTGCCTTCTCCTCCTTCTTTCTTCACCGAACCCTACGATACACGTGTTCGGATGAGCTGCTTCGGCCGGGTGCCGGAGCGTCCGGCATGATCGCATCGCCGGCCTGTTCGTCGCTTGGTGGATTGCTAGGGATTTCCGGGGCTTACCCCAACGCGGGGACGCGCAGGGGATACCGGCGGTGCAGGTGTGAACACATCGCTCAAGGGCCACAAAAGCAGCAGCTTCCGGGCCGGCGATAAGCGTGTAGTCAGCAGACTACACGAGCAATCATTGAAAAGCTATATCTGACGGCGGCCGGGCGGCGGCGCCTCACGGCGCGGCGATCACCTCGACGGTCACGTCGGCGGCGACCTCTGCGTGCGGCTTCACGGGCACCACGTACGTGCCGATCTCCTTGATCGGCTCGGGCATCTCGAGCATCTCCGGCTCGAGGACCACGCGCGCCTGCTCCGCAATGGCGGCCGCCAGGCTCAGGGCGTTCACCGAGCCGTACAGGCGCCCCGCATCGCCGGCGCGAGCCACGACCCGGATGCTGCAGCCTGCGAGCCGTTCCGCCATCTCCCGCGCCTGGCCCAGGATCGCGGCGTCGGCCAGCTCGCGGCGGCGGCGCATGGCGTCCGCCTGGCGCGCCGAGCCGCGCGTCGCCCGCATCGCCAGCCCCCGCGGGATGAGGTAGTTCTGGGCGTAGCCGTCGGCCACGTCGCAGATGTCGCCCCGGCGGCCCAGCGACGGCACCTCGGTACGAAGCACGACCTTCACGGCTCCATCCCCTCCGCGACATCCTCTGCGGGCTCCGCGAGCACTTCGCTGGAGAGGGCTTCCTCGTCCGAGGTGACCGCGTCGGGCGGATGCGGCGCTCCGGGTGGGGCGGGTGGCGGCCCCTCGCCGCGGCGCCCGGGCGCGCCCTCGAACCGCGGCCCACCGGGGCGACCGGCGCCGCGCTGGGTCGTTACCCGGTTGGCATAGGGCAGCAGTGCCATCTCGCGAGCGTTCTTGACGGCGCGGGCCACGGTGCGCTGCTGCTGCGCGTCGTTTCCGGTGACGCGGCGAGCGCGGATCTTGCCCCTGTCGGACATGAACCGCCGGAGCAGGTCGACGTCCTTGTAGTCGATGTACTCCACCCGCTTGTGGGTGAGGACGCTGACCTTCTTCTTGCTGCGCCGGGCGTTGTCCCGGTTCTTGACACGCGGTCGACTCTTCGGCATGGCTGGTACGGGTCCCTTACGCGTCGGCGGGCACGGGATCCGGCGCCGGCTCCAGGAGGCCGCGCCGGGCGGCCTCGGAGTCGGGCAGACGGATGAGTTTGTGGCGAACCACCGCGTCGTTCAGGCGGAGCGACCGTTCGAAGCCGGAGAAGTCGACACCGCTGCACACGAACTCGATGACCACGTAGTAGCCCTCGCTGCGATGATCGATTTCGTACGCGAACCGGCGCTTGGGCCATCTGTTGATCCTGTCGGAGTCCACTTGGACACCCAGTGAGGCCAGCGAGGACACGGCACGCCCCAACGGCTCCTCGACCTCGTCCTCCGCCAAGTCGCCGCGGTAGATGATCATCAATTCGTAGGCCCTCACGGAATCAGGGCACCTCCTCTGGTCCTGCCGGGGCAGGGCCCCGCCGTCTGAAGCGGCGGAGCAGGGTCTATGTGGCGAGTCACCCTACCGGCGCACGACGCGGGCCGGCGCGGTGACCGGTGTCACGATGCGTAGAGCCGCAGCGCGGCGGCGGCCTCCGCACCCATCGAGTAGGACTCCTGCGCCGACGGGAAGGCGCCGGAGCGCACGTCCGACGCGAACCGGCTGAGAGCGTCGACCGTCTCAGCGGCCAGGTCGGCGTAGCGGCGCACGAACCTCGGCCGCAGATCGTTCTGGAGGCCGAGCACGTCGTGATAGACGAGAACCTGCCCGTCGCAGTCGGGTCCGGCCCCGATGCCGATCGTCGGCACGTCCACAGCGCTGGTGACGAGGCCTGCCACGTCGGCCGGCACACCCTCCAGGACGATGGCGAAGCAGCCGGCATGCTCGAGCGCCTTGGCGCTCTCGACGAGTTCGACCGCTGCCTCGGCCGTGCGGCCCTGGACCCGGAATCCGCCCATGGCATGCACCGACTGCGGTGTCAGCCCGATGTGGCCCATCACGGGGATCTCCGCGGTCACGAGCACCTCGATCATCGGCACGCGCGCCTTGCCGCCCTCCAGCTTCACGGCGGCCGCGCCGGCGCGGATCAGGCGCGCCGCATTGCAGATGGTGTCCCGCGGCGAGACGTGATAACTCAGCCACGGCAGGTCGGCCACGACCAGTGCGTCGGGCTCGCCCCGCGCCACGGCCGCAGTGTGATGAACCATGTCGTCGATGGTGACGCCGAGCGTGTCCGGATAACCCAGAACCACCATGGCGACCGAATCGCCCACCAGCAGCAGGTCGACTCCGGCGTCGGCCGCCAAGCGCGCGCCCGGCGCGTCGTAGGCGGTCAGCATCACGAGTGGGTCACCGCCGTCGCGCACCTTGCGTGCCCGAACGGCAGGAACAGTGAGACGAGTGCCCATCGGCATCCCCTTTCGGTGTCCAGCGCACAACGGCTGCCGGCAAGGAACCAGCGTACCGAACGCGAGACGGCGCACCACCGTGACGCCCCGGCGGCAGCGCCCCCGCTCGCCGGGCGCGGCGGCCGGTGCTACGTGGCGCGGCTCGGCGCGCCGAACCGCGCCCGGATGACGCGGGATGCCCTCAGCCGGTACCCAGGACGCCGAACCGGAAGCGGAGGTGATTCCAGGAACAGTCCGAGCAGACCTCGACCACATAGCAGGTGAAGTCGCCTTTCCGGCGGCGGATGCGTTCCCAGTCGCCGGTCGTGGCAACGCAGCGACCGTGCGCCGGCAGGCGCGGGCCGAAGACGTACCGCACGAGGGCGAGCGGTCCGGCACCGCACAGCGGGCAGGGCTCCTCCGTCGCCTCGCTGTAGGACCGGGCCGCCCGGAGCAACTCGGGGTGAGCGTCGCAGGCATCCGATCGGCTGATGCGCCCCCGGCGCACGCCGGCCAACGTCGCCTCGCGCAGGAGCCGGTAGTCGACCGAGCCCGGCCCTCGTGTCTCAAGGCGTGCTGCGGCGGAGTTCGGCTCCACGCCCCCAACAGTAGTCAGCCGCCGGGACCGGGCTCTCGGATCGCCTCCCACCAGGCACTCAACCGGCGGCGAGCCTCTGTGGCGTCCAGCGGTCCCTCTGCGATCTGCAACTCCTCGAGATGGCGCAGGGCCGCCCCCACCGCAGGGCCCTCTTCGATTCCCAGGTGCGCCATGACGGCCGCGCCGCTCAGTGGCGGTGGCCCCGACAGGTCCTGCTCGGCGACCAGCCGGCGCCACCGCTCGGCGAACGCCGCCACCGCGGTGCGGCGCGGCGCAACCGCCGCCGCCAGCGCAACCGCCGAGGGAGCACCGGCACCGGCATCTCGGGCCCAGCGGCGAACCGTCGCATCGTCGTCGGCCGTACCGGCGACGGCGAGCAGGGCCCGCGCTGCGGTGACGATCGCGTCCGCCCGGCGGGCAACAGCGGCGGGGAAACGCAGGCGACGCACGACGCCGCCCACATCGGGCACCGGCCACAGCAGCGCCGCCAGTCGCAGCGGCTCGCCGGGAGGCACCTCGTCGAGCAGCGGCACGCCGGTAGCCGCCGCCGGCCCGGCCGCGGCGAGTTCCGGAACGACCTCGGCCAGAACGCCCGTCCGCGCCAGCAGGTCGGCGCCGGCGGCAGGTGCCTCGGCAGCGAGGAGCAGCGAGAGTTCCCGGGCGCAGCGCTCCACCGAGACGATCTCGAGGCGACCCCGGAGCGCCGCCATCGCCTCCTCGAGTTCCGGATCGGCCACCAGACCCAGCGTGGCCACGAACCGGCCGGCGCGCAGCATTCGCAGCGGATCCTCGGCGAAGGACTGCTCGGGCGAGCGGGGCGTGCGCAAGCGTCCGCCCTCGAGGTCCTCCCGGCCCCCGAAGGGGTCGATGAGTTCGACCGCCGCGCCGCCGGGCGGCAGCTCGGCGGGCACCTCGAA
Source organism: Acidimicrobiia bacterium (assembly GCA_021296415.1). GTDB lineage: Bacteria > Actinomycetota > Acidimicrobiia > Acidimicrobiales > CATQHL01 > VXNF01. The sequence goes on from JAGWAL010000045.1 coordinate 4,425, forward strand.
GGCCATGGCTCCGATGGTGAAATCCCGGCGCGCCAGATCGGCGAGCACGTCGTCGCCGTAGGACACCTCGGGCCGGCGTGAACCCTCCACGTACACCTCGGCGCGATGCGTGGTGATCTCCACGGTCCGGCCGGCCCGACGGCAACCCACTGTCCCGAACCGCTCACCCTGCGTCCAGACGGTGTCGGCCCAGCCCGTGAGGACCTCTCTCACCGCCGCGGGAGGTGCATCGGTGGTCATGTCCACCTCGTCGTCGGGGCGCAGGTCTTCGCCCCGGAGCAGCGCGCGCACCGCCCCCCCGACCACGTACAGCCGCCAGCCTCCTCGCTCGGCGAAGCGCCTGCCCCAGGGGGCCAGCGCGCTCGCGGCGGCGGCGATCGCAGCGAGGCTCATCGTGAACCCCGCACGGCTCGCCGTCGCCGCTCAGGCATCCAGATGCAGGCGCGCTGCCGCGGCCACGACGTCGCCGCCCGGTCCACCGGCGGTCGGTGGCTCGGGGCGGTAGGTCACTCCGGCCAGAGCCGCCACGCAGGCGGCGGCGCTCTCGGCCAGAGCGGTGAGGTCGTAGCCCCCTTCCAGGAACGCGGCGAGGCGCCCCGCCGGCGCAGCCGCCCGCACGGCCGCCGTCAGATCGGCGAAGTCACCGGAGCTCAACCCCATCATCGTCAGGGGATCAGCGCGGTGGGCGTCGAATCCCGCCGACAGCAGCACCCACGAGGGCGCGAACCGCTCGACGGTCGGCGCCACCACCTCGTCGAAGGCGCGCCGGTAGACATCGCCCGTGGCTCCGGGGGGAAGGGGAACGTTCAGGGTGGTGCCGCGACCCGCGCCCTGCCCCGTCTCGCCGAGGGCGCCCGTCCCCGGATAGGCGGGGTACTGGTGCAGCGACACGTAAAGGACATCGGGCGACTCGTAGAAGATGTCCTGCGTGCCGTTGCCGTGGTGCGCGTCGTAGTCCACGATGAGCACGCGCTCACCCTCCTCGAGTAGCCGCGCCGCGGCGATCGCCACATTGTTGAACAGGCAGAACCCCATCGAGCGCGTGGGCGTGGCGTGATGGCCAGGAGGGCGCACCGCGCAGAACGCGGCCTCTCCCCGCCCGCCGGAGAGTTCCGCGACCGCGCTGAGACCCGCACCGACCGCAACGCGAGCCGCCAGTGCCGATCCCCCGCTCACGGTGGTGTCGGGATCGATGGCTCCGCCGCCGGCCGCTGACAGCGCGGCGGCCCGGTTCACCACGTCGCCGCTGTGAACCGCCCGGAGGTCCTCGTCGGTGGCGGGCGAAGGCGTGCAGGGCACAAGGACGTCCCCGAGTCCGGCCGCCAGCACTCCCGCACGGACGGCATCGACGCGCCGAGGTCGCTCCGGGTGCCCGCGACCGGGATCGTGCTCGAGGCAGCGCTCGTCGGCGAGGAAGAGGACCGACACCGCGGCGAGCCTAACGCAGCGCCGTTCTGCGAGATCGGTGGCAACGGCGGAGATTAGGGTCGCGGCTGCACTACCCATCGAGGAGGATCGCCATGAGCACCGTCCGCATCGTCACCGACAGCGCCTGCGACCTGGAAGAGGCAGTGACCGACCAGTGGGGCATCACGGTCATCCCGCTGATCATCACGTTCGGCGACACCCCACTGGTCGATCGCGAGGAGTTGAGCCCCGAGGACTTCTACCGGCGCATGGCGGCCGCCGAGGAACTACCCACGACCGCCGCCCCCTCGCCGGGGAGCTTCGAGGAGGCGTTCAGGGCCCTGGCCGCCGACGGGGCCGACGGGATCGTGTGCATCAATCTCTCCCACGAACTGTCGGTCACGGGACCGGCGGCCCAAACCGCCGCGGCGGCGGTCGCCGACGTGGTCGACGTGCGCTGCGTGGACTCCCGCTCCCTCACGAGCGGGTTGGGGTCGATCGTCCTCGAGGCGGCGCGCGCGGCCGCCGACGGCGCAGGGCTGGACGACCTGGAGGCTCGCTGCAACGACCTTGCCGAGCGGACCCGCATGTTCGGCGCCATCGACACCATGGAGAACCTCCGCAAGGGCGGCCGCGTGGGCGGAGCCAAGGCGATGGTCGGCACCATGCTCTCGATCAAGCCCATCGTCGACGTGAGTAGCGGACGCGTGGAGGAAGCCGCGCGAACGCGTACGCGGCGGCGCTCCTTCGTCTGGCTGCGGGACCGGATCGTGGCGGATGAGCCCGTCACCCACCTCTGCGTCGTGCACGGGGCGGCCGCCGACATCGACGACTTTCTCGCCCTGCTCGGCGAAGCCGTCGACCCCGACCGGATCCGCACCGGTTGGATCGGGCCCGTGATCGGCACGCACGCGGGCCAGGGGGTGATCGGCGTCACCTACGCGGTCGCCGGCGACAGCTGACCAGGATGGCCCCGCCGGCCGGAGGCGCCGAGGACCGGCAGGCCCGCGGGGTACGGGCCGGCGAATCCCTGGCGGGGCGCTACCGCCTCTCGCGCCCCATAGCCGCCGGGCCGGCGACGGAAGTGTGGACGGCCCGCGACGAGGTCCTGGACCGGACCGTGCTGGTGAAACTCCTGCGCGTCGGCGACGGCGACAGCAAGACGCGGGAACGATTCCGGCGGGAGGCGGTCGGGGTGGCGCGGCTCTCCCACCCCGGGATCGTGGCCGTCTACGACACGATCCTCGACAGCGGCGTCACCGGTCTCGTGCTGGAACACGTACAGGCCACGCCACTCAGCAGGTTCCTGCACGAAGGCGGGTCGGTCTCGCCGGAGGAGGCGGTGAGCATCGCGCTGCAAGTAGCCGACGCGCTCGAGGCGGCGCACAACAACGACGTCCGCCACGGCAACCTGTCGTCCGACAGCGTCTGGCTGTGCAGCGACCAGCGAGTCAAGATCACCGACTTCGGCACTGCCTGGAGACGTGGGCCGGCCGGCGCTGAGGATCGGACGGAGACGCCGGCGGCAGGACGGCAGGCCGACATCCGCGCCCTGGGGTGTCTCGTGCAGGACAGCCTGGCAGCGAGCACGCCTCCGGTCGCCGTGCCGGACGGGCTGGCGGACTTCGTGGCGGAGGCGCAGGCCTCCGAGGGCGGCCTCGGCTTCACCTCGGTGGCCGAGGCGCGGGCTCACCTCGTGGAGGCGCAGGTTCTTCACGGCGAGCCCGACGCCGGGTGGGAGATCCCGGGGTCGATCCCTCCGGGCCCACTCGCCGACGGCCACGACACCTCACGGGACAGGGCTCGGCTCCCGGGCCGGCGACTCCGCGCCCCGCTCCTGGTCGCCGCGGCAGCGGTCGCGGCAATCACCACCAGCGTCCTGTCCCTGACCGGTGGCGAGGAGTCCCCTCCCGGGCAGATCCCTCAAGACGCCCAGCCGGTGGCGCCGCCCCCGTCCGTCGAGGTGCCCGACGGCGCTGGAGCGAACCGCCCGACACCGGTGCCCGACGGCGCCGACACCGACTCCGGGAGCGGCGCCGCGCCGGGCGGCGACGCGGACCGCGACGCGCCCGACGCAGGTGCCGAAGCGGCCGCTGAACCGGCTGGTGGTGGGCCCGGCGTGGCCGTCGTGGAGGTGCAGGTCGTGACGTTCCGGAGCAAGGTCGACCCGGAGGGTGATCCCGACGCCCTCCGCACCCTCGACGGCGACGAGGCCACCCACTGGGCCACGCCGGGGCTCGGCGCCGGGGACGCCACGGTCGGCGGCGTGGGACTGCAGTTCCAGCTGGCCGAGCCGACCGAAGTGGCGCACCTGGCGGTCACCTCGGACACGACCGGCTGGGTGGCCGCGGTGTACCTCGGCACCGGGGACCACGACCGATTGAGCGACTGGGGGCCCCTCTTCGACCAGCAGACCAACACCACAGGCCGCATGATCCTCGACCTCGCCGGCCAGGAAGCGGCGGCCGTTCTGCTGTGGATTCCCGACCCGCGCGCCGCGGTCACCGATGAGATCCGCATCGCCGAAGTCGTCATCTCTGCGCCAACCGGCGCGGAACTACGCTGAACCCATCAAGGGTCGGTCCCGAGAAGACGTCCGGCACCGGGCGACCGCTGCCGGGCCGGCGCGCCTGGATGCCGCGCCTCGACGACACGGCGCTGGTCCGCGCTGCCACCGCGGGCGACCGGGAGGCCACCGAGATCCTGCTGCGCCGCCACTATCCCCGCATCTACGCCGTCTGCCGGCGCCTCACGGGAAACGACGCCGACGCCGCGGATGCCGCCCAGGAGGCCCTGCTGGCCGTAAGCCGCGGCCTCAACCGCTTCGACGGACGATCGAGCTTCACGACCTGGAGCTACCGGGTTGCCACCAATGCCTGCCTCGACGAGTTGCGCCGGCGCCAGCGCCGCCACGCCGCCGCTCTCCCCGATGAGTTCACGAGCGGTCGCGCGGACCCGGTCGGCGATCAGGTCACCGCGCGCCTGGACGTCGACGCGTCGCTGCTGGCTGTCCCCGAGGAATTCCGCGTGCCGGTGATCCTGCGGGATCAGGCCGGCCTCAGCTACGACGAAATCTCGGCCGTCCTCGACATTCCTCCGGGCACGGTGCGCTCGCGCATTGCCCGGGGCCGCGCCCGTCTCGTCGAGCTTCTCGACAGGGGGAACCAACCCGGCTGTCCCGAACGTCAGAAGAGGGACGGAACATGAACGAGCAGAATCTTCCCCCCGACGAACTGTCCTCGGCCTTCCTCGACGGCGAGCTCGCCGAGACCGCGGCCGACGCCGTGCGCAACGATCCCGCGCTGGCCGCGAGGGCCGACGAGTTGCGCCGGGCGGGCGACGCCGTGGGTGCGCCGGTCACACCACCGCTCGGCGCCGAGGACGCCGCCGTCGACGCCGCGCTGGCCGACTTCGACGCCCGCAGGATCACCACCTTGGAGCCCGCGAGCCGGCGATCGCGCCGCCTCTCGCTGATCACCGGCGTGGCTGCGGCCGCCGCCGTCGGATTCATCGTCGCTGCGGCAGCCGGATTGTTCACCGAACGCCAATCCGCGGAGGATGCCGACGCCACCGCGGCGGCGCCCCCGCCGGCGGCCGAAGCCGCGGCCGCGGCCGAGATCCACGCGGCCCCGGCAGACGAAGCGGCCCCGGCGCCTCCCCCGGCCGCGGAAGCAGCACCTCCCCAACCCGCAGAGCCGGCAACAGAGTTGAACCGCCTCGAAGCTCCCCCAACCGAGGCACTGCAAGACGCCGAAGCCGCGCCTCAAACGGTGCTGATTCCACCCGAGGGAAACGAGGAAGCGGTCGCAGCAGCAGGAGCCGCCCTGTCAGAGGCGCAGGCCGACGCCGAGGCTGCCAGGGCGGAGGCAGCTCCAGCCCTGCCCCCGCCCGAGGCCCAACCCGCACCGCCGCCGCCTGACAGCGACACGGCCGCCGACGACATGGACAACATGGCCGCGGACGACATGGGCGACGGCACAAAAGACGAGGTCATGGCGGCCGATCCGGCGCCGGAGAGCTGCGCCGCCGCCGTCGGCGACGGCACCGTCGACCTCCGGATCACCGCCGGCGACACACCCGTCCTCATCGTCCGCACCCCGGACGGGCAAA
>JAGWAL010000046.1:0-911 GCA_021296415.1 Acidimicrobiia bacterium
TCCGGGCGCTGCTCTACGCCGGCAGACCGAACTGGGCGCTACTCGCCACCGTCACTCCCCGCTGATTTCCGAAGCGCCACTATCGGAGGACCAGGTTCGCCAGGTTGCCTCGATCGACTACCGGGACCCCGTCGTTGCGCTCCTCCTCGGGTTGTTCTTCGGGGCCCTGGGTGTGGATCGGTTCTACAACGGTGACACCGGATTGGCGCTCGGCAAGTTGTTCACGTTTGGCGGGCTTGGAATCTGGGCGATCGTCGACCTGTTCCTGATCATGAATGCCGTCAAGAGGAAGAACCTGGAGAAGCTCAATGCGGCTCTGGGGATGGCGTCGCCGAACCCCTGAGTCAGTAGGAGGTCCGCCGGCGCAGTCTCCGCGGCGGGCCGGCGGGGTCTGCTAGCTGCGGGGCCGGGCGGTGGTGCCTCTCACTGTGAGGCTTGCCGGGTACCGGTAGTGGGCGGGGCGGTGGTCGGGGTTCTGGATGCTCTCGATGAGGCAGCGCGCCGCCTGGACGGCCATTCCCTGGATGTCCTGGTGGACGGTGGTGAGGCGCAACGAATGCCACGAGGACATCGGGATGTCGTCGAAGCCGATGATCGACAGCTCCTCGGGCACGCGGATTCCCGCCCGCCGGGCCGAGTCGAGTACGCCGATGGCGATGATGTCGTTGCCGGCAATGATTGCGGTAGGGGGATCTGCGCCCCGCATGACACGCTGCAGAAGCGATTGGCCGGAGTCGTGGCTATACTGGCCGTGGACGATGTTCTGGGGGTCAATGGCGTCGCCGGCGACGTCGAGGACGCCGCGTAGGCGCTCGGCGCTCGTCGAGACCACCGACGGGCCCATGATCGCCGCAATCGACTTGTGGCCCAGTTCGATGAGGTGTCGGGCCGCCTCTCTCCCTGCCGCCAGG
>JAGWAL010000046.1:979-8959 GCA_021296415.1 Acidimicrobiia bacterium
GTCGCTGTCGAGCGCGGCGGTGGCGACGACCAGACCGTCGAGGGACGAATCGAGGAGATTCTCCATCCGGGCGAAATCGGCTCGCCGGTGCAGAGGGTCCACGAGCAGGACCGTGGAGTAGCCGGCCTCGACGACCTCACGGTGGATGTGCGCCAGGAGCAGGTGGTAGAAGGGATTGTCGAGGTTCTCGACCATCACGCCGATGACACGGCTGCGCTGTTCCCGCAGGTTCCTGGCCGAGCGATTCGGCACGTAGCCCAACTCCTGCGCAAGTTCGGCAATCATCGTGCGGGTCGACTCGGCGACACCGCGATCGCCGCGCAACGCCCGCGACACGGTGGACTGATGCACGCCGGCAGCAGTCGCCACATCGCGGCTCGTGACACGGGGGCTGGACGACTTTGGCGGGACGTCCGTTGCGCGGGAGTTCATCGGGTCAGCCGATCACCGTACCACTTGCCCTCTGGCGGCCATTGGATGGAATGTCTGGCGCATCATTGACGCAAACATGCGCTGATCATGCGACAAGTGTGGTCTACTTCTGCGAAGATTGCGAATCGGTGCCGGACCGCTCGGCGACGCACGGATGCCACGTACTCGCCTCTGAGCAGCACAGATGCCTGAGATTACCCTGTCCCGGGAGCCACGGCCGCCCCTGGCTTGCCAACGTGTGCCGCTGAGCGTACTCTGCACCTGTGCGCAATCGTATGCGGAACATCGACCCACGGCCCTCCCGCTACCTGAAGCAACCGCGGCCCCAACCCTCGGCAGGCGACGTGTCCGAGACCGTCCGCAACGTCCTCGCCGACATCGCCGGCGGCGAGATCGAGGCGGTGCGCCGCTACAGCCGGCAGTTCGACAACTGGGATCCCGCCAGTTTCCGGGTTGCGCCCCAGACGATCGCGGCGGCGCAGGCGACCGTGGCGCCCGACCTCACCGAGCACATCGACTTCGCGCTCGGCCAGATCCGAGCCTTCGCGGCGGCGCAGAAAGCCTGCCTGGCCCCCCTCGACTACGAGATCTCCCCGGGGCTCCGGCTGGGACACCGCGTGATCCCGGTGGATGCCGTGGGCTGCTACGTGCCCGGCGGGGTCTACCCCCTGATCGCCTCGGCGCTGATGACCGTGGCCGTGGCGAAGGTGGCGGGCGTGCGGCGGGTCGTGGCGTGCGCGCCGGGCAAGCCGGGAATCGGCATGCACCCCGTGCAGATCACCGCCCTGGCCCGGGCCGGCGCCGACGAGATCTACGCCATCGGCGGCATCCAGGCGCTGGCGGCCATGGCCTACGGGATCGACGAGTTCGGGCCGCCGGTGGATGTGGTCTGCGGGGCAGGCAACGCCTTCGTGGCCGAGGCCAAGCGCCAACTCTTCGGGCCGGTCGGCATCGATCTCCTGGCCGGGCCCACCGAGATCCTGATCATCGCCGATCACACTGCCGATCCGCTGCTGCTGGCGTACGACCTGCTGGGTCAGGCCGAGCACGGCACCAACAGTCCCGCCACCCTCGTCACCCTCAGCGAGGAGACCGGCCGGGGGACCATCGAGGCGGTCGACGACTTGCTGACCGGTGGCTACCCCACCGCCGACATCGCCTCGCAGTCCTGGCGGGATCACGGCGCCGTGATGGTCTGCGACACCAGGGAGCAGGCCGTGGCGGTCTCCGATGCGATCGCCCCCGAACATCTCGAGGTGCATGCCGAGGACCTCGACTGGTGGCACGACGCCCTGGGCAACTACGGCACCGTCTTCCTGGGGCCCGACGCCACCGTTGCCTACAGCGACAAGGCCATCGGCACCAACCACGTGCTGCCCACGCGGGGAGCGGCCCGCTACACCAGCGGCCTGTGGGTGGGGAGCTTCCTACGGACCCCCACGTACCAGGTCGTGGACTCCCCCGCCGCCGCGGCAAGCGTCGCTCGGGCCACCGCGGCCATCAGCACGGCCGAGGGGATGCTCGGCCACGCCCTCACCGCCACCGCCCGCCTCGCCGACGACGGCGCCCCGACCCCTACCAGAGCGACCTGACCAGCGCATCGCCCACGAAAGGAGTGGCAACGTGCTTCTCACCACCGGACAGCTCATCGCCAAGGCCCTCAAGACCTATGGCGTGCCCTACGTGACCGGGCTGCCGGGCCACGGCAACTGGAGCCTCCTGGACGCCTTCCTGGACGACGACTGCAAACTGCCCCTCGTCCAGGTGTTCCACGAGCAATCCGCGGTGCACATGGCCGACGCGCACTACCGCGTCACCGGGCAACCGATCGCGGCGACCACGTCGATCGGCCCCGGCTCGACGAACACGATCATCGGACTGGCCACCGCCTACGCCGACTCCACCTCGCTGCTGCTGCTGACCGGTTCGGTGGCCACCCACATGCGCAACCACGGGGTCATGCAGGAACTGGACCGCTTCCACTCGCCGGACTTCCCCGCCGTCGCCGCGCCGGTCACCAAGCGGCACTTCGAGATGGTGCGGGCGATCGAGGCGCCGTTCCTGATGCACCGGGCCTTCAACGCCATGCTCAGCGGGCGCCGCGGTCCCGTGCACATCGAGATCCCCCTCGACGTGCAAGTCGAGCAGGCCGATGCGGATGTCGCCGAACTCTCGCGGCGGCTCCCGGTGGGCCGCCCGCGGGCCGACGAGGACGCCATCGTGGCCGCAGCCGAGCTGCTGGTGTCGGCCCAGCGGCCCTGCATCGTGGCCGGCGGCGGCGCGGTCATGTCCGATGCCGCACCGGAGCTCGCCGAACTCGTGGACCGCCTGGGAATCCCGGTCGTCTACACCTGGAACGGCAAGGGGGCACTACCGGACGATCATCGCTGGAACGCCGGCACCGCCGGCTGGCCCGGAACGCTGCCGGGCAACACCACCGCTGCCAACGCCGACGTGGTGCTGTCGCTGGGCTGCAAGTTCACCGACTGGTCCACCTCCTCGTGGCGGAAGGGCGCCACGTTCTCGTTCCCGCCGGCCTCGCTGATCCAGGTGGACATCGACCCGAACGAGATAGGCAAGAACTACCCCGCCGAAGTCGGCATCGTGGCCGACGTCCGCTCAACGCTGGCCGATCTGCTCGCCGCCATCGGCGACGCCGAGGCTCGCCGGGCCCTGGCAGCCCGGGAGGGCTATCTCGGTGAGCTCGCGGCCCTGAAGGACCGCTGGGATGCGACGCTCAGCCGGCGGCGGGACGACTCCGGCTCACCAATGACGATGCTGCGGGTGCTGCACGAACTGCGCCAGGTGCTCCCCCGCCACGGGATCGTCACCGTGGGCTCGGGCCACCCGCAGTCCTCCACCAAGCAGGCCTTCCCCATCTACGAGCCTCGAACCCACATCACGTCGGGGAGCTTCTCGCCGATGGGGTTCGCCGTCCCCGCCGCCATCGGCGCCAAGCTCGCCAGACCCGACATCCCCGTCGTCTGCATCGTCGGTGACGGCGACTTCATGATGACGATGCAGGAAATAGCGCTCTGCGCCATGCACAACCTGCCGGTGACGTTCCTGATCCTCAACAATCGGGGCTTCATCTCCATCCGGGACGGCCAGCACCACCTCATGGGACGCCAGATCGGCTCGGAGTTCAACCGGACCAGCGGCCCGGAGTACTCCGTGGACTTCGCGGCACTGGCGAAGGCCTGCCACATCGAGCAGGCAACGACGGTCGCCGGCCCCGATGGCCTGCACGACGCGCTCCGCCGGGCCGTCGAGTCCAACGAGCCCGCACTCGTGGAGACCCTCATCACCCGTGACCCCTCGATCGCCGCCGCCGAGGTCGTGGGCTGGTGGGACTTCCCGCTGCTACCGACCGCCCCGGAGGAGGCCCGCGCCGCGTACGCCCAAGCGGTCAGCGAGGAGCAGCACCTCTGACGGTCCCCCAGGAGCGGCAGGAGACCTCCCCGATGGCACCGGACCGGCGGAACGCAGCGGTCGCCACCCGGGTTGGCGTGCTCCTGGCACACCTGCCCGGGCGCACAGGCACACCCCGCCCGCGGCTCGCCGCCCAGGTGGCGCTCGGCGGCCTGCTCGTCTACTACGTCACGGCCAAGTCCATCGAAATCGGCGACCGGTCGTTGCTCGTGCTGCTCAACGGACTCACGGCCGCGGCCCTGTACTTCCTGATGGCCAGCGGGTTCACGCTGCTGTTCGGCCTGGTGCGGGTGACGAACCTGGCCCACGGCGGGGTGTACCTGCTCGGCGGGTATGCGGCACTGTCGGTGCAGCAGGCCACGGGCAACTGGCTGGTGGCCATCGGCCTGGGTTTCCTGTTCAGCGGCGGCATCGGGATCGCCCTCTACCTGCTCCTGCGGCGACTCCGCGGCGAGGGGCTGCGCGAGACCATGGTCACCCTCGGCGCCGCCATCGTCATGGCCGACCAGGCGCTGGCGCGGTGGGGCGGCGTCCCCTCGGATCTGGACCCGCCCGCGTTACTGCAGGGATCGCTACCGCTGCCCGCTTCGCCGCTGCTGTATCCGAAGTTCCGAATCGCGGTGATCGGGCTGGCGGTTCTCGCCGGGCTGGTGCTGTGGCTGCTGCTCTACCGCACCCGGTTGGGCATGATCATCCGCGCCGGCGTGGATGACCAGGACATGGTCTCGATGGCGGGGATCCGCGTCGAGTTGGTCTTCTGCGCGGTCTTCGTGCTGGCAGGAGGCCTCGCCGGCACGGCGGGCGTCGCCGGCGGGACCTACCTGTCGCTGGCCCAGGGCGAGGACAACCGCATCCTGCTGGCCTCGCTGATCGTGGTCATCGCCGGAGGTCTCGGAAGCCTGCGCGGAGCCGGCGCGGCAGCCATCCTGGTGGGGCTCGTCGAGGCCTTCGCCCAGACGCACCACGCCATCTTGAGCGTGCTGATCACCTTCGGAACACTCATCGCCGTGCTGGCGCTGCGCCCGCACGGACTCTTCGGGCAGCCGGTCGATGCGCGCCTCTGACCGCCGGCGGCAGGTGGCGCTGCCACTCGTGGCGGCGTGCGTCGGCATCATCGTGATCCCGATCGTGGCCTCGGACTTCGTGCTGCTGCAGATCGTCATCAAGTCGCTGTGGCTGGGCATCGCCGGAGCCAGCCTGGCATTCCTGATCGGCCAGGCCGGGCTCATCTCACTGGGCCAGACGGCCATTTTCGGCACGGCCGGATACGTGATGGCGATCCTCACCCTCAGCCACGGCATCAACATCTGGCTGGCGGTGGCCTGCGCGGTCGCCGGCGGTCCGGTTGCGGGACTCCTCGTGGGCCTGGTCAGCAGCCGGTCCTCCGGGCTCTACCTCATGATGCTCACGCTCGCCGTGGGGGTCTTCGCCTTCTTCTTCGGCCAGCAGTACCAGCCGATCACGCGGGGCCACACCGGGTTCAACGGGTTCGAGTCCCCGATCGTCGGAGGTGTCGACTTCAACGAGCGGCGCCCGCTCTTCTACGTGACCGCGGTGTCCGCAGTCCTCATCGTCGTGTTCCTGCGCTACGTCATGGGCTCACCCGCGGGCTTGGCGTTCCGCGGGCTGCGGGACAACCGCCGGCGGCTGGCGGCGCTCGGCTACAGCCCCGCCACGGTCACCATCGCCGCCTTCGGTGTCTCGGGCGTCGCCGCCGGCATCGGCGGGGTGCTGTCGGTTTGGTACAACGGCGCGATTTCGCCCGGCTCGATCGACATCACGCGGATCATCGAACTGCTGGTGGTGGTCACGATCGGCGGCGCCATCCGCATCGAAGGGGCGTTCCTCGGAGCGCTGGCCGTAACCCTCCTGCGGAACTTCGCCAGCGACTTCACCAACCGCGTCGAGACGCTCGTGGGGGCGGCATTCATCATCGTGGTGCTGTTCTCGCGCCACGGGATCCTCGGGCTCTGGCTCGAGGCGAGATCTCGGACACCGCAGGTGTTCGGGGCGCTCCGGAGCCAATGGCGGCTGCGGAGCAAGGCGGTTGCCGGACCACCGGCCCGGTAGCCGAAGCACAGGAGGGTCGGAGCACATGGCACCGGCCCCGGACAGAGGGAGAACCACCCGAATGAGACGACGCAAATCAACGGGAGCCTGGCGGCTCCTCGGCGTGCTGGTCACGCTCCTCCTGATCGCCGCAGCTTGCGGCGGCGACGACGGAGAAGAGGCCACCCCGCCGGTGACCGCTGCCGCCCCCGAACCGGCGCCTGCGCCGGCAACAACCGAAAGTGCCCCCGCCGATGCTGGTCCCACCGACGAGGGCTCCACCGACGACACAGTTGACGACGCCGCTCCGAGCGATGACGTAACCGCTACCGACGATGGGGCTGCGGATGTTACCGAAAGCATCACGATCGGGGCGATTTCCACCCTCGACGGGCCGTTCGCGGCGCTGGGGGACTTCTCGATGCACGGCGTGAAGCTGGCGCTGCTGGAGTACGGCGGCGAACTCGACGGCACCGACACTCGCGACGGGGTCACGGGCGCGTCCGTGGCCGGTGTCGATATCGAACTCGTGATCGAGGGGTCCGATGCCACCCCCGACGTGGCCGTCGAGGCGACCCGCCGCATGGTGGAACAGGACGGCGCCGAGATCATCATCGGCCCGCTGTCGGGCGACGAGGGTCTGGCGCTGAAGGACTACATCCGGGACTTCCCCGAGGTCACGCTCGTGAACGGCACGTCCGCCTCCCAGGACCTCACGCTGCGAGATCCGGCGCCGAACGTGTTCCGCTTCGGCGGCGACGGCGCCATGTGGACCTTCGGTGTCGGCACCTACGCCTACGAGGTTCTCGGCTACCGGAACATCGCCACCGTGGCCGAGGACTACTCGTACCCGTACGACCAGGTCGGCGCCGTGCTCACCGAGTTCTGCGCGCTGGGCGGCACGGTTGCCGAGCGGATCTGGGTGCCGCTGGGGACGCAGGACTACTCGTCGTTCGTGGCGCAGATCCCCGACGACGTCGACGCCGTGTTCTTCGCCATGGGCGGCACCGACGCCATCAACTTCGTCAAGCAGTACGACGAGTTCACCGGCCAGGCCATCCCGCTGGTAGCCGGACCCACTGCGGTCGACCAGTCGGTCCTCTCCGAGCTCGGGGACCGGGCCGAAGGGCTAATCTCCTCGGGTCCCGTCGTGGACGACTCGGGCCTCGCCGAGTTCGACGCCTTCGCGGCCCGGCTGGAGGAGGTGTTCCCGGGTCAGACCCCGAACATCTTCAACATCTACTACTACGTCGCCACCAAGTCGGCGCTGCAGGCACTCGAAGAGGTCGGCGCCGATCTCAGTGACGGCAGCGCGGCATTCCAGGCGGCGCTGGCCGAGCAGTCATGGCAGACGCCGATCGGGCCGGTCGTCCTCGACGACAACCGCCAGGCGGTCGTGGACATGTACCTGCGGCGGGTCGAAGGCGGCGTCCAGAAGACCATCGAGACACTGCCGAAGGTCAACGCAACGCTCGGCTTCGATCGCGATGAGTACATCGCCCAGGGCAGCTTCAGCCGCGACAACCCGGCCTGCGGCTAGCGACCGGCGAAGGTGAGGCAGCTCCCCGACATGCAGCAGAGCGAGCGGCAACAGCACCGCCCGGAGGTCGTCCCCCTCGAGGTTGACCGCGTCTCGCGGAACTTCGGCGGCCTCCAGGCGGTTGACCACGTGAGCTTCTCGCTGCACGCCGGGGAGCGCCTCGCCGTCCTCGGCCCCAACGGTGCGGGCAAGTCCACGCTGTTCAACCTGGTCTGCGGGGATGTCACCGTGGACTCGGGTCACGTCGTGCTGCGGGGCGAGGACGTTACGACGCTCCCCTTGCACCAACGGATCCGCCGCGGCCTGGCCCGGACCTACCAGACCTCCTCGGTCTTCGCCGACCTCACGGTGTGCGACCACCTGGTGCTGGCACAGCGGGGCCCGCACCCTGGGCGGCTGAGTGCCGTCCGCAATTGGCACGAGCGGGACCGGCTGACCGAGCGCGCTCGCGGTTACGCCGAGAGAGTGTCGCTTGCAGGCCGGTTCGACGACATCGCCGGAAGGCTCAGCCACGGCGAGTTGCGCCA
>JAGWAL010000046.1:9014-11960 GCA_021296415.1 Acidimicrobiia bacterium
CTGGCCGAACGGCGGGAACTCACCGAGCTGCTCCTGCAACTCGACGAGACCATCGCCGTGGTGCTCGTCGAACACGACATGGACGTGGCACTGACGGTCGCTGAGCGGGTCATCGTGCTGGAGTCCGGGCGGATCATCGCCGAGGGCACGCCAGCGCAGATCGAGAACGACCCGATCGTCCTGGCAACCTACCTCGGCGAGCAGCACGGAACCCGCAGCCATGGCTGAGCGCGGCGCAAGCCCGAAGCCCGCGCTGCTGGAGGTGGAGATCACCACGGCCGGCTACGGGACGGCGACGGTGCTGGAGTCGGTCCGGTTCTCGGCCGGCGTCGAATCGCTGGGGATCGTCGGCCGCAACGGCATGGGCAAGTCCACACTTTGCAAGGTGATCACCGGGCTGCACCGCAATGCCTCGGGATCCATCCGGCTGGCGGGACGAGAGATCCTCGGCCGCAAGCCCGCCCAGATCGGCCGCGCCGGCGTCGGCTACGTCCCCCAGGGCCGGCGGATCTTCGCCAGCCTCACGGTGACCGAGCACTTCCTGATGCTCGGACCGCATCGCTCGAAGGACTGGCCGCTGGATCGGGTCTTCGAGCTGTTCCCGCGCCTCGGTGACCGCCGCAGTCACCTCGGGCGGCACCTCTCCGGCGGCGAGCAGCAGATGCTCGCCATCGCCCGGGCCGTGGTCGTGGGCCCCCGGCTGCTGATCATGGACGAGCCCTCCGAAGGCCTCGCCCCGGTCGTCGTGGACACGCTCGTGGACGCGTGCCTGAGCCTCGCCGTCGGCGGCGACATGGGCATCCTCGTCGTCGAGCAGAACCTTCACGCCGCCCTCCGGCTCACCGACCGCGTCATGGTGATGGTGCGAGGGTCGATCGTCGAGGACATGTCGACCACGGAGTTCCGCAAGCGAACCGACCTGCAGGAACTGCACCTGGGCGTCAGCCGCTCCGACCTCCTCTGACGCCGGGGCCGCGCACGGCACGCGCCGGCTTCGGAGCGGCGCGAGCTCTCAGCGTGTTACGAACGCGGGCCGGCGCCCAGGTGCGCGCCGCCCAGATGGCCAAGGCCGAAGAACTGTTCCACGACCGGGTCGCGAGCGTGCACCGCCTGCTGACCCCTGCCGCCCACGTCCGGTCGTCGAGTGGCGAGACACTACGGTGGTCCGCCGGAGCAAGGGCTCGAAGGGCGCGCGATATGACCACGCCGCCGGAGGAAGAAGGTTCCCGTCATGGCTGATGCACTCGGTATTGACCACCTCCTCGAACTCTCCGGGACCGAGATGATCCTGGGGTTCCTGACCCCGCTATTCATCTTCGCGGCGTTCTTCCTGGCACAGGTCCTCCTTCCCGCGATACGGGTTCCCGGCTACGCCATCGATTCCGCGACCGGCGAGCCCCGGAAATACCGCCTGAACGGCCTGCTGATCTTCGTGCTCGCGGTGGTCGTGTGGGCGGTCGGGTTCGCCGGGATGCCGCGTGATTGGTTCTACCGATCCTCGCTGTACGCCGTGGCCGGCGGGACGGCCCTCTGCCTGCTCATCGCAATCGTCGCGGTGTTCAGCCAGCCGCGGGGAGAGGCGAAGAACCCGCTCGCCGGACTGTGGGCCGGGCGGAGCCGGGAGCTGTCGCTCTTCAACCACCGCTTCGACCTGAAGATGTACACCTACGTCGTCGGCGGGGCCATGTGGGCGCTGAACGCCCTGTCCGGCGCCGCCTACCACCACGAGCGCTTCGGCGAGGACGCCAACCCGGGCGTCTACCTGTACGCGGGATTCCTCACGTTCTACGTCCTGGACTACTTCGTTTACGAGCGCGTCCAGCTGTACACCTACGACATGATGCACGAGCAGGTCGGCTTCCGGATGCTGTGGGGCGGTCTCATCTTCTACGGGTGGCTGTTCATCCTCCCGCTGTGGGGCATGGCCGCCCACCCCCACCCCGGCTTCTCCGCCGTCTGGACGCCTTTCTGGCTCGTCGGGGCCGCCGTGCTGTTCCTCCTCGGCTGGGGCATCTCCCGTGGCACCAACATGCAGAAGTACACCTTCAAGCGCTGGCCCGACCGCAAGTTCATGGGCATCCAGCCCGAGTACATCCAAGCCGGCGACCGCAAGATCCTGGTCAACGGCTTCTGGGGCAAGGCCCGCCACTTCAACTACATGGGCGAGTGGACCCTCGCCCTGGCCATCGGCCTGGTCTTCGGCCACTTCGACATTCTCTGGGCCTGGACCTACACGATCTTCATCCTCGGGTTCTTCACCTGGCGCCAACTCGCCGACGACAAGTTCTGCGCCGAGAAATACGGCCCCGAGAAGTGGGCGGAGTACCAGGCACGGGTGCCGTACCGCATCTTCCCCGGCGTCTACTAGGCCGTCTCGCCCGGAGAGGGTGCGCCGGCGGGTTCGCAGGACACCGATCAGCTCCGGGACGGCGGTAGCGTTCCCGCTCTGGTGGAGGTGTCGAGCCTTGCGGCCACGCCGGGAACAGATGCCCACGTTCATCGCAATCTGCGGTGCCGGTTCCGGGTAGAGCGATGAGTGGCGCACCGCCGAGCGATCGGGCCTGGTGGGGCGGGCCGAGTCTCAGAATGCTGCGGATCCTGGGCTCCCTGCTCCTGCTGGTGGCTGTGGTTGTGGCGCTGGTGGTTCCCGACCGGCTCGCTGAGGATCCCCCGCTCGAGGACGCCGCTGGCGCCTCCGGGGCCGGAGTTCCCCAGCCGCCGGTCACGGCGCTTCCGGCTCCGGCCACCAGCGCGCCGCAGAGCACCGCCGTCGAACCGGACAGCGTCACCGCCGAGGCCTCCGAGGAGGACTGCTGCGATCCGGAGGCCTCCCCGGCGGCGTCTCCGGCCCAGCCCGTCACCGACGAACCCCCACCGGTGACACCGACCACCCAAGCCCCCGACCAACCCGACGAACCCCCACCGGTGACACCGACCACCCAAGCC
>JAGWAL010000046.1:12035-13885 GCA_021296415.1 Acidimicrobiia bacterium
GGAGGAGCCTGCAGACCCGGCCGAGACCCCGATCCCCGAACCAGCCGAAGACCCGGCAGCGATCCCCGACCTCGGCGGAGGGTCGGGGGAGGCAGCCGGGGGGCCGGAATCCCCGTTCAGCGATGACCTGGCCTCCCTCGCAGCACGTGCCCCCAGCGGCGGTTGCCTCGTGGTCAGCCGGCGCGGCGAGCACCTCTTCGCCCGCAACCCGGAAACGGCGCTGATTCCCGCCTCGCTGCAGAAGCTCCCCCTCGCGGCCGCGGCGCTGGAGATCCTCGGCCCGGACTACACGTTCCAAACCACCGCCATGGCGCGGGCAGAGCCGGTCGGCGGCGTGCTGGACGGCGATCTCTACCTCGTGGGCGGTGGCGATCCGCTGCTGTCCACGCCGTCGTTCGCGGCGATGCTCACCCAGCACGGAGCCGTCGGAACGCCGCTCGCAGCCCTCGCCGCCGAACTCGTGGAAGCCGGCCTCTCACGCATCGAGGGAGGCGTCATCGCCGTGGAGGACCGCTACGACGCCTTCGCCCGCGTCCCGGACTGGCCACAGAAGTACGACACCCAGAGCGTGGCCGGCTCCATCAATGCGATCGCCGTGAATCAGGGCTACCGCACCCCGCCGGGGATCTCCTCGACGTGGGGGCTACTGCCCCACCCCACCCCGGCACTCCGGGCGGCGACGGTGTTCGACGACCTCCTGGAAGCCCGCTCGGTCGTCATCCCCCAGTCACCCGCGGTGGCCGTCCGGGGCGGTGACTACCGCGACTTCGTGGAACTGGCGAACCTGACGTCCGCCCCGCTGAGCGACTACCTGCGCTACATGCTGAGCGAGAGCGACAACACCGTCGCCGAGATGCTGGTGAAAGAGTTGGGCCTCGTGTCCGCAGGCACCGGTTCCTCCGGTGCCGGGACTCTGGCGGTCCATGGTGCGCTGGCGGACGAGATCCCCCTGCTGGCGGTTCCGGCCGACGGCTCGGGGCTCAGCCCGCAGAACCTCCTGACCTGCGCCCAGGTGGTGGAGGTGCTCGACATCGGCGGACCCGACGGTGCCGTGGCCTCCGGTCTGGCGGTGGCGGGCCGATCGGGCACCATGGAGAACCGCTACGCCGGCACGCCCGTCGAGGGTCTCGTGCGGGGAAAGTCGGGGTCGCTCGACGGGGTCGCCTCGCTCGCCGGATTCGCCACCACCACCGGCGGCGGCTCACTCACTTTCGCCGTGATCCTCAACAGCCCCAGCGGCTGGATCGACAACAACGCCGCCGGCGCGTTCTTCGGCGAGCTACTGCGGATCCTGGTGACCCACCCGTGAGGGGCCTTCTGCGGCCCGGCGGTGCGGCGGAATACCAGCGTGGGCCGTCTCAAGCAGAACCCGGCCGTCGGCTGGCGAGGTGGTCGGTCAGCCACTCGGTGAGGATCGCCACGAAGTCGGGGGCGAACAGGCGCTTCAGCCTGGCGTACTCGTTGACACTGCCGGTGACGGCCTCCTGGAATAGGTGATTCGCCGAGATGATCGTGGCGATCCTGTAGCTCGGGATGCTCGATTCGGCGATGGCCTCGGACATGGCGATCGAGTTGGCGGGCGCCGGAACCTGCGTGTCCAGCTCGCCGAACAGGGCGAGGACCGGAACGTCGAGGGCGACGATGGCCGACTTCGGGTCGTGGGTGATGAACGACTCGAACCAGGGGCTGTTCCAGGTCGCCATCTCCTCGGCGACGATGGAGTCCACCATGGCCTCCTCGTCGGGGATCGCCTCCCGCGTCTGGGCGGGCATTGCCTCGAACTGCTGTTGAACCAAAGTCCGTATGGCTTTCTCCACCTCGTCCCAGCCCTGCCCGGTGGTGGCGGCGGC
>JAGWAL010000004.1 GCA_021296415.1 Acidimicrobiia bacterium
TCGGGGAATCGCTCCCGGAGCGCCTCCGCCAGTGCCTGCTCGTGGTCGGTTCTGAGATACGAGAACAGCAGGCACACGGCCAGCGCCTCGAGTTCGCCGTTGGCGGCGAGCCGGTCGCAGAGGTCGTCGACCGCCTCGGCGCTCAGCGGTGTCAGGACTTCGCCGTCGGCGGTGATGCGCTCGGTGACGCCGAAGCAGTCCCGCCGGCTCACCAGCAGCGGCCGGGGCTTGTTCCAGGTCAGGTCGTAGAGGAACTGCCTGTTGACCCGCTGGATGTAGGGGATGTCCTCGTGACCGGCCGTGCAGATGAAACCCACGCGGGCACCGGCCCGCTGGATCATGGCGTTGGTCGCCACGGTCGTGCCGTGCACCAGGAAGGCGATGCCGTCGGGATCGACGCCGGACGCCCCGATGGCGCCCAGGAATGCCCGCAGCGGCTCCGCCGGTGTCGACGCCACTTTCAGGGACGTGACCGTGCCGTCGGAGGCGTCGAAGGCGATCAGATCGGTGAAGGTGCCGCCGGTGTCTACCCCGATACGCACCGAGGTCACGGTGTCTCGCCTTGGGTGCTGCGGGCCGTCCTTCCGATCATGTCCCTCTCCGGTCAGTTCAACGGTTCGCCGGTCGCCATCATGGCAGCGAATGGGTGCGTCCCCGAAACCGTCGTCGGGCAGAAGTTCAACGCCTCGCCGCGCACGCCCCAGTCCACGGCAACGATCTCCCCGGTGTCGTCGACGGTGATGAACAGGGTGGCATGGTCGGGACCGCCGAAGCAGACGTTCGTGGGCGACGTGCCGCCGCAGGGGATCCGGTCCACTTCGGCGCCGGCGGTGTCGTACACGAATACGTGGCCCGACCCGAAATGGGTCACGAGAAGGTTCCCCTCGCTGTCGAACGCCATCCCGTCGGGGCCCGAGACCGGGGCATCGGGTACGGGGGGCTGGCGGCAGAAGAGTCGTCGGCTCTCCGCCACCCCGGGCGCGACCACGTCATAGACCCACACACAACTGCGCAGGGTCTCGGCCACGTAGAGGCAGGCGCCGCGCAGGGCGATGCCGTTGGGAAACGCCATGCCGGCATCGATCCGGTGCAGCTCGCCGGCGCCGGCGTCATAGCCGTAGACGCCGCCGATCCGGTTCTCCAGCGAGCTCCCCCAGGGATCGGTGAAGTAGAGGTTGCCGTCGGCGTCGAAACAGAGGTCGTTGGGGCCGTTCAGCGGCTCCCCGTCGAAGGAGTCCACCCAGCGGCTGCGGCCGCCGTCGGGGCCCACCCGCAACACCGCCCGGTGGCCCTCGTCGGTCACGTACAGCGCGCCGTCGGGGCCGAACGCCAGGGCCGCCGGGATGCCCGCCACGCCGCCCCCGCCGGTGTTGAACAGCCGGTGGGTTACACCGGGCGCGCTCAGGTTGGTTGCGGTGATGTCGCCCCCACGGGTCGGCCAGGCGTCGCGCGTGAACGAGCAGACGTTCAGGATCCAGCCGCCAGGACCCGCGACCGGCCCCTCCGGCGCACCCAACTGCGAGGCGAACGTGATCGGTTCGGTCATCGCGGCAACGGACCTGCGCCGGAATGACGCTGGGACGCGACAACCGAGGGCGGGGGTGCCGGGGGCCAGCGCAGGCGTGCCATTCTCAGAGGCCGCCGGAGCGCCACCGGCGTCCCCGGCCAAACCGCCGCAGACATGGATTCCGGCCTACGCCGGAATGACGATGTGGAAGCGGTCGGAGCGAGCCCGGCATCGGCCGGGCTAGCCGTCGACCGCCTGGCGCAGGCGCCCGACGAGCCGGTCCACCTCCGCCAGGGTCTCCGGGTCCGGGTCGTAGCCCAGCGGTGCCCGCCGGCGGGTGCTGGGGATGATTCCCTGCGCCACCAGGAGGTGCTTCTCGATGGCCACGAAGGCGTCGAGGCTGTCCATGAGCGACACCAGCCGCGCCAGCGGATCGGCGATGGCCTCGACGCGTGCGGTGTCACCGGCCTCCAGCGCCCGCCACAGCGCCACCAGCGCCCACGGCGTGTCGGCCGCCGGCATGGTGCCGACGATGCCCCGGCGGTAGTTGTCCACGAGCGCGATGCCCCCGGAGCCCTCGAAGACGCGCGCCCGGCCGCCGGTGGCGTCGCGCAACTCGCTGAGCCGCGGGCCGATGGGCACAGCCTCGGGCTTGAACAGCACCCGCTCGCCGTAGGAGTCCAGCAGGTCGGCCTGCATCCGGATCGACATCGGGCGGCCCACGTAGCCGCTGGCGTCCTGCACCACCACCGGGATCTCGACGGCCGCCAGCAGCGCCTCGTAGTAGGCCGCCAGTTCGCCGTCGGGCACCCCCACCGAGATGGGTGGGATGGCCATGACCGCCGTGGCGCCGACGCTCTCCGCGTGACCGGCCAGGTCAACGGCAACCTTGGTGCTCTCGGCCCCCACCGAGACGATCACCGGCCCGTACCGCAGCCCCAGGCTGCACGACAGCTCGGCGAGATGGCGGCGCTCGGTGGTACTCAGCCGGAGCACCTCGGAGACCATCGCCAGCACGATCCCGTCCACTTCGCACTCGTACACGAACTCGATCTCCGCGGCGAGAGCGGCGGCGTCGATGTCGTCGTTGTCGTCGAAGGGGGTCTGAAAGACCGGGAACACCCCGGCCAGCGCTTTGGGGGGGTACTGCACGGAGGCGATGCTAACCGAGTCGCTCGAGGCGGCCGCCGGAGGCGCGCCGGCGACGGCTCGGTGCCGACGGTCAGGCGTGCAGTTCGCCCCGCAGCCAGCGAGCGAGAGCCTTGGTGGGGTCGGCGATCTCGTCCGGCGAGCCGTACCAGTAGTCCTCCCAGCCGTCCTCCGGCAATCCCGTGAACAGCATGAGGTTCAGGGGATACGTCTCGCTGTCGGCGCAGCGCCGGAAGTCGTCGCGGAACAGGAACGTGGGCTTGCCCCAGGCGATGGCCATGCCCAACTCCACCATGACGCCCTCGTCGGGCGGGCAGCCGTTCACGACGGCGAAGATACCGTCAGCCTCGCGTACGAGCCGCAGGTCGTTCTGGCCGATCTTGTAGGCCCAGCCGGGTTGGCCGATCCAGCCCTCCTGGTCGCCCAGTGCGAAGGGCTCCCACGGCTCCGCCCCGGCTGCTTCGAGTGCGGCGATCAGTTCGTTGAGCGGCCCCGCACGCTGAGCGGGCGAGAACCCGTAGGGATTCGCCAGGTACAGGGTCTTGTGCCCGCTCACGACGTCCACCAGCCGGCGGGCCGGACATCGATCTCGACACCCGGAGTTGTTTGCAGAGAGGTCGGGCCGAGCCCCGCCGGGAAGTCCGGCAACCAGTTCATGGACGGATGGTACCCCTCTCGGTCCCGCCGACCCCGTGGGGCCATGCGTCGATGCTGCAGCGACGCGTGCAGCGGTCGGGATGACCGGGGATCAGCGCAGAGCACGGGCGGCTGCTCCGGGAGGATATGACTAGGGTGTCTTGAGCAGGGACCACGACCTGGGGGGACGTCATGGCTGACGGCAGGAGCGACCATTCGGGTGCCGGTCGCGCTGATCCGAGCGGCCCGCGCGTTGGATTCATCGGTCTCGGGAACATGGGGTGGCCGATGGCCGCCCACGTCGCCGCCGCCGGGTTGCCGTTGCGCGTCCACAACCGGACCCGCACCAAGGCGGAGGCGTTCGTCGAGCACGTCCGTTCGGCAAGCGATGAAGCCGACGTCGAGATCTGCGACACGCCCGCTGCGGTTGCAGCCGGCAGCGACGCGGTGCTCAGCATCGTTTCCGACGACGCCGCCGCCACCGAAGTGTTCGCCGGGCCCGATGGCGTGGCCGCCGGCATCGCGCCGGGTGCCGTGGCCGTGGAGATGAGCACCATCAGCCCCACGTGCGTCCATCACCTCGCCGGCGTGATGGAATCGGCCGGCGCCATGCTGGTTGACGCCCCGGCCGGCGGCAGTGTCTCCACGGCGGAAGCAGGTGTGCTCCTCATGATCGCCGGGGGTGACGGTGCCGCCGTCGACCAGGCTCGGCCGGCGATGGAGCCCTTCAGCGGCAGGATCGCGCACGTCGGCGGCCAGGGATCCGGCGCGGCCATGAAGCTCGCCCTCAACACGCTGGTGCATGGTCTCGTCAACAGCATCGCCGAAGGACTCGTGCTGGCCGAGAAGGCCGGCATCGACCGCCTCGTGGCCTACGACATCTTCGCCAACAGCCCGCTGGGCTCGCCGTTCTTCCAGTACCGCCGGGACTGGTACGAGCGTCCCGGCACCCAGCCCGCCATCTTCCGGCTGGACCTCGCCATCAAGGACCTTCGCCTGGCGCTGGATCTGGCCGCCGAGTCCGGGGTGGACCTGCCGCAGATCGTCAGCAACCACCGATCGCTGCAGGCGGCGTCGGCTGCCGGCTTCGGAGATTACGACGTCGCCGGGGTGGCGGAGTCGCTGCGCGGCAACCGGCGCGATCCCGGCTAGCCGCGCGCGACCGCCGGGATCCCGCTAGCCCGAACCCACCGGCCGCTGCAGTTCGAACGCCTCGTGGAGAGCGGCAACGGCGCGGACCACGTCGGCCTCGCCGACCACGCACGAGACGCGGATGGCCGACGTGGAGATCATCTCGATGTTGATTCCGGCGGTGCCGAGTGTCTCGAACATCGAGGCCGCCACGCCGGGATTGGTCTTCATGCCGGCGCCGACGAGGCTCACTCGGGCGATCGTGGCGTCGGAGGTGACGGTCCCCGCCCCGATCTCGGAGGCCAGCGACTGCGCCACCGAGGTGCTGTCCGCCAGCTGGCCCCGGGGAACGGTGAAGGAGATGTCGGTCACGCCGTCCTCGGACACGTTCTGCACGATCATGTCGACGTTCACGTCCAGGTCGGCGAGGCGGCGGAAGAGCGTCCCGGCGATCCCGGGACGGTCCGGGACGTTCGGCACGGTGATCTTGGCCTCGGAGGTGTCGTGTGTCACCGCGGACACGATTGCCTGCTCCATGTCGGGATCCTCCTCGTCGATCCAGGTGCCCGGCTCCCAGGTGAAGGCCGAGCGGACGTGCAGCCGCACGCGCCGGGCGCGGGCGACCTCCACCGACCGCATGGCGGGCTTCGGGCAGCCGGTTGCGGTCATCTCCAGCATCTCGTCGTAGGACAGCCGGCCGATGCGCCGAGCCCGGGACACCACGCGGGGATCGGCGGTGAACACACCGGAGACGTCGGTGTACAGCTCGCAGGCATCGGCGCCGAGCACGTGGGCCAGTGCCACCGCGGTGGTGTCCGAGCCGCCACGGCCCAGGAACGTCACATCGCGCTCGGTGGACACGCCCTGCGAGCCGGCCACCACCGGTACCCGCCCCTCGGCGATTGCGGCGCGTACCCGTTCGGGGCGGATCTCCAGGATGCGGGCGTTCTGGTGGGTGCTGTCGGTCAGGAACCCCGCCTGGCTGCCGGTCAGGGAATCGGCGGGAACGCCCTGGTCGTGCAACGCCATGCACATCAGCGCCGTGGCCTTGCGCTCGCCCGCCGTGATCAGCATGTCCATCTCGCGACCCGGACGCCGGTCGGCCACGGCGGCGGCGAGGCGGAGCAGTTCGTCGGTCTCGCTGCCCATGGCGCTGACGACGAGAACCAGGTCGTCGCCCTGCAGGCGCCGGAGGTGCACCTGCTCGGCGATCTCGCGCATGCGCTCGGGAGTGGCAACCGACGTGCCACCGAACTTCTGGACCAGTAGAGCCATCAATGTCAACCTAACGCCGCCTGCCGCAACTCTGCGCCCCGGGCGCCGGTAGTTTTGGGTACGTGGGAACCGAGAAACGCGCCCGTCAGAAAGCGGGGACGCAGGCGCGCCGGGAGGCCGCCAAGGAGGCGGCGGCGCGGGCCAAGAAGCGGCGCACGATTCTGAGGGTCGGCATCGTGGCGCTGGCCGTGATCGGCGTCTTCCTGGGCATCACGCTGAGCGGCCGCGAGGACGAGCCCGAATCGGCCGCTCCGCCACCGCCCCCAGCCGGTGCCGAGGTCGTTGCCGAGGCGGACGACACCACCGACAGTGACGACGCCCTCGAGGACGACATGGTCGGTGAGGCCCCCATCGGCTCGACAACCGTGCCCGCGACCGTCGCCGACGAGGCGCCCGCCGCCGGCGGCCCGGCCTACGCTCCCTACGCCGCCGACGACTACGGCACCGAGCCGTGCGCCCCTGCCACGGGCGTCGCCGAGCCGGTACTGGACTTCGCCGCAGCGCCCATGCTCTGCATCGACACCTCGGTGCCGCACACGGCCGTCTTCGACACCTCCCAGGGGATCGTCAGGGTGGCGCTGGACGTCACCAACACGCCCGGCACGGTGAACAGCTTCGTGAACCTGGCTCGCTTCGGCTACTACGACGGGACGCTGATTCACCGCAGCGCTCCGAGCATCGGCATCCTGCAGGGGGGTTCCCCGCACACCAACACTGCCGCCGACCCCGGGCCGGGATACACGCTGTGGGACGAGGGCACAGGCTTCACCTACCGGCCGGGGCAGTTGGTCATGGCCCGCCGGGCCGAACCCAATAGCGCCGGTGCGCAATACTTCTTCACCGTCACCGAGGACGCCGGCCTGCTCGACGGCCAGGGCACCTACGTGGTGTACGGCGAGGTGATCGAGGGCCTCGACATACTCGTCGACATCCTCGCCAGCCACGTCGACGAACCCGACAATCCCCTCGGCGGCGCCCCCGACCCGCCCGTCGTCGTCAACAGCCTCCGGATCGACGTGGGCTGATCCGGCGGTCGGGAACCCCCGGGATCAAGCTCAGGATGCCAGGTCCGCCAAGCCGACCCGCGCCCCGCCCCGGTACAGGACCACCTCACCGACGGCCTCCCAGGAACCGTCGGGCCAACAGATCAGCGCGCTGCGCTCCTCCACGGCGGCCACGAGCAAGCGCGGCGGTGCCAGTTGGACGGTCCGTGAGATTCGCTCGGCCGACAGCGTGTCGGCCCGGGAGATCATGGCCAGCTCGTCGGTGAGTCCGAGGCCGATCGTGAAGGCGCCGCCGCGCACGTCCACCATGTGGTCGCACAACACGTTGCCGCCGGCGCCCGCACCCGCGACGGTGGCGCCCCTGGCGGAGGCCTCGGTGACAGCCGCCCAGACCGCGGTGCGCAGCAGCGTCGAGCGGGCGTGCAGGGGTGACCCGCCGGTCAGATAGACCAACTCCGCATCCGCCACGGCGGCCGCCGCCGCCGCGTCGTCGGCGTCGACCCTCCGGTACACGTCGAGCCAGCGGCAGCCCACTCCCAGAGCGGCGAACCACTCCTCCGCCCGCGCCCGCAACCGTGCGGGGTTCTCGTAGGCGGTCGCCGTCGGCAGCACCACCACCTCGGAGGCCCCGCACTCCGCCAGCAGAGCGGCGTCGAAGTCGCAGCCCGGCGAGAACTCACCGCCCCCCACGAACGCCAGGGTCCCCCGGCTCACAGCGCCGCGTCCCCGGTGCCGTGCTGCGGCGGCCCTCCCGACCGGTGCGGATCCAGCCTGGCGGCGCCCACGACGACCCGCAGCAACCCCGGACCTCGAATACGCAGCGGGCGCCTGTCCAGCGAGGTCAGCTCGAATCCACCGGCCCACAGGGCGCCGGAGATGTCGCCCGCCATCGAGGCACCCCAGAAGCGCCGTGCGATGCGATCCAGCCGGCGGCGCCAGCGGCGGGCATCGCCGTCGAGTTCCACGAACAGCAGCCGTCCCCCGGGTGCCACGAGCGGGCGCAGCGACGCCACGAACTCCTCCAGGCGGCGCGCCGCGGCCAGCGCGCCGAACGAGCAGATGGTGTCGAACTGCTCGTCGCTCCGACCGCCCGGCTCGGTCGCCGGCCGCACGACCAGTTCCTCCGCCGAGTCGTAGGCGAACCCGCCCGCCAGCGGTCCCCGGAGGTCCAGAACCCGACCGGTGGCGCTGCGCTGCGTCTCGAGGACCGCCGGACGGAGCAGGCGCCGGAGCGTGCCGGCGCCTCCGACGAGTCGTAGATCCGCACCGGGGTCGGCGGCCGACCAGTCCTTGTCGGCCGCGGCGCGACGCACCGGCTGCACCGGGGTCACGCCCGCCGAGGCTGGACCAGCCGCCTCGACCGAGCCCTCCGAAACCGTCGAGACGACCGGTTCGGGCATCGGAGACGTGTCTACCGCCACCAGCGTCCGGCGAACCGCCAGCCCGATCGCGCTGGCGCCGCTCGGGGTGGCTCCGTGCTCTGCTGCTGCAGCAGCAGCCGCACCGCAGCGACGATCGCCGCCACCTCCCCATCGTCGGCCGGGGTCGGCGTCACCGTCACGGCCCCGCCCGCGGCTCCCGGCGAGGTCACAGCGGGATGACGCCGTGCTTGCGCCGCGGGCGCTCGGCGCGCTTGGAGCGCAGCGCGTCGAACCCCGCGATCACCTTGCGCCTCGTCTCGGCGGGATCGATCACGTCGTCGATGTAGCCGCGCTCAGCGGCGATGTACGGGTTGGCGTAACGCTCGATGTAGTCCTCCACCAACTCGTCGCGCCTGGTCTCGGGGTTCTGGCTCTCGGCCAGCTCGCGCCGGTGCAGGATCTCCACGGCCCCCTGCGGTCCCATCACCGCCAACTCCGCCGACGGCCAGGCGAAACACAGATCGGAGCCCACGGACTTGGAGTCCATCACGACGTAAGCCCCGCCGTACGCCTTGCGCGTGACCACGGAGATGCGCGGCACCGTGGCCTCGCAGTAGGCGTACAGCAGCTTGGCGCCGTGGCGGATGATGCCGCCGTACTCCTGATCCACGCCCGGCAGGAACCCCGGCACGTCCACCAGGGTCAACAGGGGGATGCCGAAGGCGTCGCAGGTGCGCACGAAGCGGGCCGCCTTCGAGGAGGATTCGATGTCGAGCACCCCCGCCAGCACCAGGGGCTGGTTGCCGATCACGCCGACGGTGTGCCCGTCCAGCCGCCCGAACATGCAGACGATGCTCTGCGCCCAGTTCGGGAAGTACTCCAGGTACTCGCCGTCGTCGAGGACAGCGGCGACCACGTCCTTCATGTCGTACGGCAGGTTGGAGCTGTCCGGCAGGACGGCCTGCAACTCGGGGCACAGCCGGTCCGGCGAATCCATGGGCTCGTAGTGCGGGGGATGTTCGAGATAGTTCGACGGCAGGAAGCTCAGGAGCTCCTTCACGGCGTCGAGCACGTCGTGCTCGGTGTCGCGCACGAACGTGGCCACGCCCGACTTGGTGGCATGGCTGCGGGCGCCGCCGAGATCCTCCAGCGAGACCTCCTCACCGGTCACGGTCCGGACCACGTCGGGCCCGGTGATGAACATGTGCGACGTCTCGCGCACCATGAAGATGAAGTCCGTGATCGCCGGGCTGTAGACCGCGCCGCCGGCGCACGGCCCCAGCACCACCGAGATCTGGGGCACCACGCCGGAGGCCCGCACGTTGCGCGAGAAGATGCCCCCGTAGGAGTCGAGGCTCACGACCCCCTCCTGGATCCGGGCCCCGGCGCCGTCGTTGAGACCGATCACCGGCGCCCCCGTGGTGACGGCCATGTCCATCACCTTGTGGATCTTGGCGGCGAACACCTCGCCGAGTGCGCCGCCGAACACGGTGAAGTCCTGAGCGAACACGAACACCTTGCGGCCGTCGACCGTCCCCCAACCCGTCACGACGCCGTCGGTGTAGGGGCGCTCGGCGAGGCCGCTCTCGGTGGCCCGGTGCCGGGCGAGCATGTCGAGCTCGTGGAACGAGCCGGGGTCCAGCAGGTAGTCGATGCGCTCGCGGGCCAGCAGCTTGCCCTTGGCGTGCTGGCGCTCCACCGCCCGCTCGGGGCCGGCGTGGCGAGCCTGCTCCTTACGCTTGGCGAGTTCCGCCAGCCGCTCGGCCATGGAATGGGTGACCATAGGCGCAAAAGCGTACAACCCCGATCCGTCCTGCCCGCGGTGGTCCGGTCGGGGGTTGCGACGACCGGACAACGGTGCGGCGGGGGAGGCTCGGGGTAGGGTGCGCGGCGTGGTCGTTCGGTTCTTCGCGAGTTGCCTGGTGGAGCTTCTGCAGCCCAACGTGGGAGCAGCGGCACAGCGCGTGCTGCGCGCCGGCGGGCACGATCCGCAGCCCGTGCGAGGAGCCACCTGCTGTGGCCAACCCGCCTACAACGCCGGCTACGCCGGCGAGGCGCGGCGCGTCGCCCGGCGCACCTTGCGCGCCCTCGGCGACGCTGACACGGCCTGTGTGGTGGCCTCCGGGTCCTGCGCCACGATGATGTCCCACCACTGGCCGGAACTGTTCGAGGGAACCGCGGACGCGGACGCGGCACGCCGGGCTGCGGCGCGGACCGTCGAGTTGACGGCGTTCCTGACAGGGACCGCTGCGGCCGGAAGCGCCGGGGACCGGCCGCCGGCCTCCGGGACCGGCGACGGTGGATCGGCGCAGGAACCCGACGGCGGCGGGCCCGTCGTGGTCCACGACTCCTGCCATGCGCTGCGTGAGCTCGGAGCGGGCGCCACGGTGCGGCGCGCTCTCGCCGACGCCGGGCGCACCCCCACCGAGGCCCAGGGAACAGAGCGTTGCTGCGGGTTCGGCGGATCGTTCTCGGTCAAGATGCCCGCCGTGTCGGTGGCCATGGCCGACGAGAAGCTCGACAATCTGGCGGCAACCGGCTGCATGCAGATCACCAGCTGCGACCTCTCGTGCCTCCTGCACCTGCAGGGTCGGGCCCGCCGCCGCGGGCTGGCGCTGCGATTCGACCACGTCGCCTCCCTGCTGGATCCCGGGACGTGACCGGGCCCGACTCGAACCCACGCGAGCTGCGCCGCCGCGCTGCGGGAACGATCCGGTGAGCGCGCCCACCGCCACCCCGGTGAGCTTCGGCCGCCGCGCCGGCCGCGCCCTGGGCGACGACCGCATGCGAGCGGCCATCGCACGCGGCACCGGCCTCATGGTGCAGCGACGCCACGAGGCGATCGCGGAGCTGCGCAACGCCGACGAGTTGCGTGACGCCGCCTCGGTCATCCGGGCCGCAGCGCTGCAACGGCTTCCGGAGCTGCTGGAACGCTGGTCGGACAACCTCGGTGCGCTCGGCGGTCACGTGCACTGGGCCTCCGATGCCGACGAGGCCAACGCCATCGTGGCCGGCATCGTGGCACGGCGCGGCGCCAAGGTCATCGCCAAGGGCAAGTCCATGGTCTCCGAGGAGATCCACCTCAACGACGTCCTGGAGCGGGCCGGCGCCGACGTGGTGGAGACCGACCTGGGCGAGTTCATCCAGCAACTGGCCGGCGAGCCCCCATCGCACATCGTGGCGCCGGCCATGCACAAGGACCGCTTCGAGGTCGCCGACCTGCTGAGCGCCGACCGGGGAGCGCCGGTCAGTCCCGAGATCACAGCAGAGGCGGCCTACGCCCGGCGACGGCTGCGGCAGGCTTTCCTGGACGCCGGCGTGGGGATCACCGGCGTGAACTTCGCCGTCGCCGCCACGGGCTCGATCTGCCTCGTCGAGAACGAGGGCAACGGGCGCATGTGCTCCAGCCTCCCGCCGACGCACATCGCCCTCATGGGACTCGAGCGCATCGTCGCCGACTTCGACGAACTCGATGTGATGTTGAACCTGCTGGCTCGTTCGGCGACCGGGCAGGCGCTGACCACCTACACGAACATCATCACCGGCCCGCGGCGCCCCGGCGAGGTCGACGGCCCCGAGGAGCTGCACGTGGTCGTGCTGGACGGCGGACGCAGCGCCGTGGTGGGGACCCGCTTCTCCCCGGCGCTGCACTGCATCCGCTGCGGCGCCTGCCTGAACGTGTGCCCGGTGTACCGCCAGGTCGGTGGGCACACCTACGACTCCGTCTACAGCGGACCCATCGGGGCGGTGCTGACGCCGCTCCTGAAACCCACCGATCCGGCCGCCCGCGAGCTCGCCGAGGCCTCCTCGCTGTGCGGCGCCTGCACCGAGATCTGCCCCGTGCGCATCCCGCTGCACGACCTGCTGCTGCAACTCCGCCACCGGGACGCCCGCGCCGACGCCTCGCGGTTGCGGCGGGCGGGCTTCTGGTTGTGGTCACAGGCGTGGTCGCGACGCTGGAGCTTCGGTGCCATGGTGCTCGGAGCCCGGGTCGTACTGCCGCTGCTGCGAAGACTGCGGTGGCTCCCGGACATCGGCTGGCTCGGTGCCTGGCGCCAGGGGCGGGAGTTGCCGTGAGCGCCTGCACCCCCCGGGACGAGTTCCTGGGCCGGCTTCGAACGGGCGCAGCCGGCGGCACCGGCCCGATCGCCCCGCCCACACCGCGGGCACGCTTCGTGCGCGCCCGGACGGGCCCCGACGGGTTCATGGCGGCATGGCGGGCGCTGGGCGGTACCGCTGAACGAGTTCCCACCGATGAACTGCGGGGCGCGGTGGCCGCCTTCGCGGCCGGGCGCGACGGACCGCTCCTGGCCGCCGCGGGACTCGACGTGGACGCCGACCTCCGCTGGCCCGACTGCGGATCGCAGGCGGCGGCGGGGGCCGCCGTGGGCGTGGTGCGGGCGGTGGCGGCGGCGGCACAGACCGGCACCGCGTTGCTGCGCGCCGACGACAATCGGGGGCGAGCGGCGAGCCTGCTGCCCCCGGCCTGTGTCCTCGTCATCGACGCCGGCACCATCGTCGACACCCTCGGCGACTACCTGCGCGGCACCGGGGACCTCCCCAGCCAGCTGGTGGCCGTCACGGGACCGTCGCGCTCGGCCGACATCGAGAGCACCCTCGTCATCGGGGTCCATGGACCAGGAGACGTGCACGCCATACTCACGGGGTGAAGGCGGCGTCGGGAACCGGACGGCTCGTCACGCCGACGTTCACGGCGCTGCTGACGGCGTGCGTCTGGTACTTCGTGAGCACGGGCATGATGCTCGTGGCCATCCCCGTCTTCGTCAGCGAGGAGTTGGGCGGCGGCGAATGGGGCGTGGGTGCCGCCATGGGCGTCTCCGGCCTCGCCGCGGCCGTCCTGCGGATCGTTGCCGGACCCATCACCGACACGAAGGGCCGGCGGTGGGTGATGGTCTTCGGTTCGTCGCTGGCCGGAGCGAGCATGCTGGGCCTTCTGGTCGCCAACAGCGTCGGCACAGTCGTCCTGTTCCGCGCCCTCACGGGCATCGGTGAGGCCGCCTTCTTCGTAGGCGCCGCGACCGCCCTGCAGGATCTCGCCCCCGAGGGGCGGCGGGCCGAGGCGACCTCCTACTTCTCCGCCGTGGTGTACGCCAGCATGGCTCTGGGCCCGCTGCTGGCGGAGTGGCTGATCGAGCGGTTCACCTTCGACGTCACGTGGCTGGCCGGCGCGGCGTTCTGCGGGATCGGCGCGCTACTGGCCGTGCGGGCCCCGCAGAATCGCGTCCCGGCGGCGGGAAACCGCCAATTCTTCTCGCGGCCGGTGGTGCACCCGGCGGCGGTGCGGCCGGGAAGCGTCCTGATGATCGGCCTGCTGGGCTTCGCGTGCTTCATGACCTTCGCGGCGCTCTGGGCCACGGAGATCGGCATCCGGAATGCCGGCAGCGTCTTCCTGCTGTTCGCCGGCGCCGTGCTGATCCTGCGGCTGCTGCTGGCGCGGCTGCCGGACCGCCTCGGTGCCCGAACCACCACGACCATCGCTCTGGTCTTCTCGGCACTGGGACTCGCCGTCATGGCGACCTGGCGGGCACCCGGCGGGGCCTACGTCGGCAGCGCGGTGCTGGCGCTGGGTCAGAGCTTCCTGTTCCCGGCGCTCTTCGCGTCCGTCATCCAGTCCGCGCCTGTGGCCGAGCGGGGCCAGGCCGTCGCTTCGTTCAGCATCTCGTTCGATGTGGCGTTCGGAACCGGGGGCTTCCTCGCGGGCGCCGTCGCCACGCATTTCGGTGGGATCGCGTCGGCGTTCTGGTTCGGCACCGCCGCGTGCACCGTGGCGCTGCTGCTCGCCCGACGCACCATCCCGAGGGCTCCGGCCGTCGCCCAGCCCGCCGACGAACCCCCGCTGCCGCCCCGGGCCGGACCCGACGAGGTGCGGCGTCTCAGAGGATCTTGATCTCGATGTCCACCCCGGCGGGGAGGTCGATGCGCTGCAACGAGTCCACCGTCTTCGCCGAGGAGTTCACGATGTCCAACAGCCGCTTGTGAATCCGCATCTCGAAGTGCTCGCGGCTGTCCTTGTCCTTGTGGGGTGAGCGGATCACGGTCACGCGGTGCCGTTCGGTCGGCAGTGGCACCGGGCCCCGCACCTCGGCCTGGGTTCGCTTGACCGTCTGCACGATCTTGCGCGCCGACTGATCCACGACCTCGTGGTCGTACGCCTTGAGCCGGATGCGGATCTTCTGCCCCGTGGCCACGATCGGCTACTTCAGGATCTTGGTGACGGCGCCGGCGCCGACGGTGCGCCCACCCTCGCGGATGGCGAAGCGCAGACCCTCGTCCATGGCGATCGGGGCGATCAACTCGACGGTCATCTGCGTGTTGTCGCCGGGCATGCACATCTCGACGCCCTCCGGCAGCGAGATGGAGCCGGTGACGTCGGTGGTGCGGAAGTAGAACTGGGGCCGGTAGCCGTCGAAGAACGGCTTGTGGCGCCCGCCCTCGGCCTTGGTCAGCACGTAGACCTCCGCCTCGAAGTGGGTGTGGGGCGTGATGGAGCCCGGAGCGGCGAGCACCTGGCCCCGCTGCACCTCTTCCTTGCCGACGCCGCGCAGCAGCGCGCCGATGTTGTCGCCGGCGCGGCCCTCGTCGAGGATCTTGCGGAACATCTCCACACCGGTGCACACCGTCTTGCGGGTCTCCTTGATCCCGACGATCTCGACGTTGTCGCCCGTGTTGACGATGCCCTGCTCGACGCGCCCGGTGACCACCGTTCCACGACCCGTGATCGAGAAGACGTCCTCGATCGGCAGGAGGAACGGCTTGTCGACGTCGCGCACCGGCTCGGGCACGTACGAGTCCACGGCCTCCATGAGCGCCACGACCTGATCGCCGGCCTCATCGTCGCCCTCCAGTGCCTTGAGCGCCGAGACCGGCATGACCGGCGTGTCGTCGCCGGGGAACCCGTACTCGTCGAGCAACTCGCGGACCTCGAGCTCCACCAGCTCCAGCAGTTCGGGGTCGTCAACGGCGTCCACCTTGTTCAATGCCACGAGGATGCGGGGCACACCCACCTGACGTGCCAGGAGCACGTGCTCGCGGGTCTGCGGCATCGGGCCGTCGGCGGCCGACACGACCAGGATGGCGCCGTCGACCTGCGCCGCACCGGTGATCATGTTCTTGATGTAGTCGGCATGGCCGGGCATGTCGACGTGGGCGTAGTGCCGGTTGGGTGTCTCGTACTCGACGTGGGCCACGTTGATCGTGATGCCCCGCTCGCGTTCCTCGGGAGCCTTGTCGATGGAGTCGAAGTCGGTGAACTGCGTGGACTCCGGATCACGCTGGGACAGAACCCGCGTGATGGCGGCGGTCAGCGTCGTCTTGCCATGGTCGATGTGCCCCATGGTGCCCACGTTGATGTGCGGCTTCGAACGCTGGAAGACTTCCTTGGCCATTGTCTTGCTCCTGATACTCCGATTGGTTGAGGTTCTCGTCGGTTCGTGCAACTCGTTCCGGTCGGTGCGCGTGATCCGCACGCGGCGAGCGTCTCGGCGCCGCTTCGGTTGTGGCCACGCCGTCCGGTTGACTCAGACGCCGCGCACGCGGGAGACGATCTCTTCTTGTACGGACACCGGCACCCGCTGGTAGGAGTCGAACTGCATGGTGTACGTGGCCCGCCCCTGGGTGCGCGAACGCAGGTCGGTAGCGTATCCGAACATCTCCGCAAGCGGCACCGTGGCATTCACAACTTGATTGGCGCCGCGCCGCTCGGTCCCCAGGACACGCCCGCGGCGGCTGTTGACGTCGCCGACGACGTCACCGAGGAAGCGCTCGGGGGCGACGACCTCGGTGGCCATAATCGGCTCCAGCAGGACGGGTGACGCCTTCAGCGCCGCCTCCCGGAACCAGGCCATGGCGGCGATCTTGAAAGCCATCTCCGACGAGTCCACCTCGTGATGGCGGCCGTCGTTGAGCACCACACGGATGCCGACGGTCGCGAAGCCCGCCAGCGCCCCCGCGGTGAGGGCCTCGCGAACCCCCTCCTCCACGGCGGGGATGAACTCGCGCGGGATGGCCCCGCCGCTGACCTCGCTCACGAACTCGAAGTCCTCGCCGGGCCCGAGCGGCTCGATCGAGGCGCTGATGACCGCGAACTGACCGAGCCCGCCGGTCTGCTTGCGGTGAACGTAGGTGTGCCGGTTCACCGGGGCGGCCAGAGTCTCCCGGTAGGCCACCTGGGGGCGCCCCACCGAGGCGTCCACCTTGAACTCGCGCAACATCCGATCGACGATCACCTCGAGGTGCAGCTCGCCCATCCCGGCGATGATGGTCTGCCCCGTCTCGCTGTCGGTTCGCACCCGGAACGTGGGGTCCTCCTCGGCGAGCGCACCGAGAGCCTTGGAGAGGCGGTCCTGGTCGGCCTTGGAGCGCGGTTCCACGGCCACGTCGATCACCGACTCGGGGAAGTCCAACTGCTCCAGAAGGATCGGGTGCTTCTTGTCGCAGAGCGTGTCGCCGGTGCGGGTGTTCTTGAAGCCCACGGCGGCAACGATGCCTCCGGCGCTCACCTCCTCCCGGTCCAGGCGATCGTTGGCGTGCATTTCCAGCAGCCGCGAGATGCGCTCGGTGCGACCGGTGCGGCTGTTCAGCACCTGTTCGCCCTTGGACAGCGATCCGCTGTACACGCGGAAGTACGTGAGCCGGCCGACGTGGGGGTCGGACATGATCTTGAAGGCCAGCGCGGCGAACGGTTCGGCGGGGTCCGTGCTCCGCTCCACGACCGCACCCGTGCGGGGCACGACTCCGGTGACCGGCGGCAGGTCCAGCGGGGACGGCAGGTAGTCCACGACCGCGTCGAGAAGCGGCTGCACGCCCTTGTTCTTGAACGCCGAGCCGCACAGCACCGGGACGAAGACCCCCGACAGGGTGCCACGGCGGATGACCGGCCGCAGGTCCTCGGCACCGATCTCCTCCTCGGCGACGTACTTCTCCAGGATGCCGTCGTCGATGGCACTCACCTGGTCGATGATCTCGCCCCGCTGCGCCTCCGCCGGCTCGCGGAGTTCCTCCGGAACGGCGACCTCGGTCCACGTTGCGCCCAGATCGGCGTTGTTCCAGACGAGCGCGCGCATCGAGAGCAGATCGACGACACCCACGAAGTCGGACTCCACCCCGATCGGCAACTGCAGCACGAGCGGCGTGCAGTCCAGCCGCTCGCGGATGCTGTCGACGCAGAAGAAGAAGTCGGCACCCGTGCGATCCAGCTTGTTGACGAAGCAGATGCGCGGCACGCTGTAGCGGTCCGCCTGGCGCCACACGGTCTCGGTCTGCGGTTCGACGCCCGCCACGCCGTCGAAGACGGCCACCGCACCGTCCAGCACGCGCAGCGAGCGCTCCACCTCCATGGTGAAGTCCACGTGGCCGGGCGTATCGATGATGTTGATGCGGCTGTCACGCCAGATGCAATGGGTCGCGGCGGCGGTGATCGTGATCCCGCGCTCCTGCTCCTGCGCCATCCAGTCCATCGTGGCGGCCCCGTCGTGCACCTCGCCGATCTTGTAGTTCACGCCGGCGTAGTACAGGAAGCGCTCGGTCGTCGTGGTCTTGCCCGCGTCGATGTGGGCCATGATGCCGATATTGCGTGTTCGTTCGAGGGGCTGTGGAGACATGATGGCGCTCTCCGCTGAAGGGTTGGGGCTGCCGGGATCGAGCCCCGCAGACCGGCGGTGACACGTCACCGGACCGGTCGGAAGTTATTCAGGCGCGGTGACGGTCAGGTGCGTCCATGGTTACGCAACCATGACGACTCAGGCTCCCACTACCAGCGATAGTGGGCGAAGGCCTTGTTGGACTCCGCCATCTTGTGCAAATCCTCTTTGCGCTTGATCGAGGCCCCGGTGTTGTTGGAGGCGTCGAGCAACTCGCCGGCCAGGCGGGCGGACATGGTGCGCTCGCGGCGGTCGCGGGCATAGCCCACGATCCAGCGGATCGCCAGCGTGGTCTGGCGGCGCGGCCGCACGTCCACCGGCACCTGGTACGTGGCCCCGCCGACGCGCCGGCTGCGGACCTCCAGTTGCGGCTTCACGTTCTCGACGGCTCGTTTGAGAACGGCCGCCGGCTCGGCCCCGGTGCGCTCGATGTTGTCGAGTGCACCGTAGACGACGCGCTCGGCCAGGGAGCGCTTGCCGCGCTGGAGAATCTTGTTGACGAATTGGGTGACGAGCACCGAGTCGTAGACCGGATCAGCCGGCAGTTCCCGGCGCTGGGGGGGACCTCGACGCGGCATCGCTCAGTCCTTCTTGGCGCCGTAGCGGCTGCGAGCCTGCCGACGCTCGTCCACGCCACTGGAATCCAGGGCGCCGCGGATGACCTTGTAGCGGACGCCGGGGATGTCCTTCACGCGTCCGCCGCGGACCAGCACGATCGAATGCTCCTGCAGGTTGTGTCCCTCACCGGGAATGTAGGCGGTCACCTCGATCCCGCTCGTGAGGCGCACGCGGGCCACCTTGCGAAGCGCCGAGTTGGGCTTCTTCGGGGTGGTCGTGTAGACGCGGGTGCAGACGCCCCGTCGCTGGGGCGCGCCCTTCAGAGCCGGCGTGCTGTCCTTGCGGGGTTTCGTCCCCCGTCCCTTGCGCACGAGCTGCTGGATGGTGGGCACAGTGCTCCTCGGACTCCTGGGTGGCTCTGGGTATGGCCGGTCTGGCATCGGTTCGGACGTGCCGACGGGCGCCGCGCGCGGTGCCGCATCGGGTCGGGCCGCATCGGGCCGGGTCACGAGACGATGCCGGGCGCAGGTCCACACTCGGTGGTCCGTCCTGTTTCGACCTCGTGACGTGCCTTCAGCAGCGTATTTGCGCGGCGAGCGCGTCCGTGGACAGGCCGAAGCCGACGATTCAGGCTACGCGCGGGCGGCGATGTTCACAACCCGGCACCCTCGGCGGTGAGCTCGGTCGTGGCCGGTGCGTCAAGCGGGTCGTGGACCTCGGGAAGCACACCGAAAACGTCCGCGTAGCCCTCCGCGAACTGGTCGTAGTCCTCGGAATAGACCTCCATGGGCACGTAGTCCGGGGCGTGCGGGCGGACGTTGCGGTACTTGGCGATGCCGGTGCCCGCCGGGATGAGCTTGCCGATCATGATGTTCTCCTTCAGCCCACTCAGGTCGTCGCTGCGCGACTCGATGGCGGACTCGGTGAGCACCTGCGTCGTCGTCTGGAAGGAGGCCGCCGACAGCCACGAGTCTGTCGCCAGGGAGGCCTTCGTGATGCCCATCAGCTCGGGACGCCCCTGTGCCGGGCGCTTCTCCTCGGTGATGAGCTGCCGGTTGGCGTCCCGGTAGCGGCGGGCATCCACCCGCTCGCCCGGCAGGAACTCCGAATCGCCGGACTCCTGCACCAGCACGCGGCGCGTCATCTGGCGGACGATCAACTCGATGTGCTTGTCGTGGATCGACACGCCCTGCTCGCGATACACGGCCTGCACCTCGTCCACCAGGTACTGCTGGACGGCACGCAGCCCCTTGATCTCCAGCAACTCCTTCGGGTCCACGTTGCCCTCGACGAGCACCTCACCGGCTTCCACCTCGTCTCCGTCGCGGAACTCCAGGCGCGCCCCCACGACGGCAACGTGCTTCTCCTCGGTGCCGTCGGAGGCGACCACGCGCAGCCGCTGCTGCTGGCCGTCGGGTTCGTCCACCCGGAGGATGCCCGAACTGCGCGCCAGGGTCGCCTTGCCCTTTGGCGTCCGCGCCTCGAACAGCTCCACCACACGCGGCAGACCGCGGGCGATGTCACTCACCGACCGTCCCAACTCCATGGCGCCGCCGGTGTGGAACGTCCGCATCGTCAGCTGGGTGCCGGGCTCGCCGATGGACTGGGCGGCGATCACGCCGACCGCTTCGCCCGTCTCGATGAGGGCGCCCGTGGCGAGCGACATGCCGTAGGACTTTGCGGAGATTCCCTGGAGGGAGTTGTCGGTGAGCGGCGACAGCACGCGCACCCGCTCCAGGCCGGAATCGTTGATGAGGCGCTCCATGAGCCGGCGGGTCACCATCTCACCTGCCGGGACCTCGGTGCCGTCGTCGAGCGTGACGGCGTCGGCCAGAACCCGGCCCAGCAGGCGCACCTCCAAGGGCCGGTCCCCGGAGCGAAGGTCGACGTGGATGCCCGGCACCGGTTCGTTGCTCTCGAACGGGTTCTCGTCGTTGATGATGAGCTCCTGCGCCACGTCCACGAGTCGCCTCGTGAGGTAGCCCGAGTCGGCGGTGCGCAGCGCCGTGTCCACGAGTCCCTTGCGGGCGCCGGGCGTGGAGATGAAGTACTCCAGCACCGACAGCCCCTCCCGGAAGTTGGACTTGATCGGGCGGGAGATCATGTCGCCGCGCGGGTTGGCCACCACGCCGCGCATCCCGGCGATCTGGCGGAGCTGCATCATGTTCCCGCGGGCGCCCGAGTCCACCATCATGTTGACGGGGTTGAGATCCTCGCTGCGCAGGGCCTCGACCATGGAGTCCTGCACCTGCTGGGTGGCCTCCAGCCAGGTCTCGATCTCCTTCTGGCGGCGCTCGCCGTCGGAGATGATCCCGCGCCGGAACTGCTTCTCGGTTGACTGCGCCCTGCGCTCGTGCTGGTCCAGGATCTTGGGCTTGTCGGCCGGGACCTTGATGTCCTCGAGGGAGATCGTGAGCCCCGACTGCGTGGCGAAGCGGAAGCACAGATCCTTCAGACCGTCGAGGCTGCGCGCCACCTGCGCCTTGGGGTAGTTGCGCGCCAGCCGCTCCACCAGCCGGCCCACGGCAGGCCTCTTCAACTCCTCGTTGATGAACCCGAAGTCGTCGGGCAACTGCTCGTTGAGCAGGATGCGCCCGACCGTCGTGGGCTCGTAGGTCACCCGCGAGCCGTTGCCGGAGGAGCCGTCGGCGGCGGGATCGGAGCGGCGCAACTCGGGGATCCGGTACTCCACCGGGCTGTGGAGCTCCACCAGCCCCCCCTCGTAGGCGAACATGATCTCGTCGAGGTTCCGGAACACGCGCCCCGCCCCGGAGGCGGCGGGATTCATGAGGGTGAGGTAATAGGTGCCGACGATCATGTCCTGGGTCGGCGTGACGAGCGGGGCGCCGTGCGCGGGCGACAGCACGTTGTTGGCGGACAGCATCAGCACGCGGGCCTCGGCCTGCGCCTCCGCCGACAGCGGTAGATGGACCGCCATCTGGTCGCCGTCGAAGTCGGCGTTGAACGCCGCGCACACGAGCGGGTGGATCTGGACGGCCTTGCCTCCCACCAGAACCGCCTCGAAGGCCTGGATGCCCAGCCGGTGCAGGGTGGGCGCCCGGTTCAGCAGCACGGGGTGCTCCCGGATCACCTCCTCCAGAACGCTCCAGACCGCCGGCCGGCGACGCTCCACCATGCGCTTGGCGGACTTGATGTTGGGCGCCAGTTCGTTCTCGACCAGATTCTTCATGACGAAGGGCTTGAACAACTCCAGCGCCATGAGGCGCGGCAGACCGCACTGGTGGAACTTGAGGGTTGGCCCCACGACGATGACCGAACGACCCGAGTAGTCCACCCGCTTGCCGAGCAGGTTCTGGCGGAATCGCCCCTGCTTCCCCTTCAGCATGTCGGAGAGCGACTTCAGCGGGCGGTTGCCGGGCCCGGTGACGGGTCGGCCGCGGCGGCCGTTGTCGAACAGGGCGTCCACGGCTTCCTGCAGCATCCGCCGCTCGTTGTTGACGATGATCTCGGGCGCGCCCAGATCCAGAAGGCGCTTCAGCCGGTTGTTCCGGTTGATGACGCGCCGGTAGAGATCGTTCAGGTCCGACGTGGCGAACCGTCCTCCGTCCAGTTGCACCATGGGACGAAGATCCGGCGGGATGACCGGGACCACGTCCAGGATCATCGCCCGCGGGTCGTTGATTCGCCGACCGTGCTCGTCGCGGCTGTTGAAGGCGCTCACGATCCGCAGCCGCCGGATCGCCTTGTGCTTGCGCTGTGCCGACAGTGGCTTGGTGCCCTCCGGAGGCGACACCATCCGGCGCAACTCCTCCTCCTGGGCGTCGAAGTCGGACTCGTCGATGAGCTGGGCGATGGCATCCGCGCCCATACCGCCCTCGAAGTAGTCCTCGTAGCGGTACTTGAGCTCGTTCCAGAGCGCCTCGTCCTCGATGATCTGCCGCGCGTGGATGGACTTGAAAACCTCGAAGGCGTTCTCGAGCTTCTCCAGCTCGGACACCCGCAACTCCTCGAGTTCCTCCAGCTCGCGCTCGGCGGCCGACCGGCGGTTGCGGATGTCGCCGCCGGTGCCCCCAGTCTCCTCGAGCTCGCTGAGCTCCTCCTCGAGGGTCTGCTGGATCTCGGTGCGCCGCTCGCCGAACTCGGTGTCGATGAGCCGCCGCTCCTCGTACATGTCCCGCTCGAGTTCGGGCAGGTCGGCATGGCGCCGCTCGGCGTCCACCCGCACCACCAGATGAGCCGCGAAGTAGACGACCTTCTCCAGCTGCTTGGCCTTGACCTCCTCGCGGGGTTCGGTTCCCGTCAGGAGGTAGGCCAGCCAGGAGCGCGTGCCGCGCAGGTACCAGATGTGGACCACGGGCGCCGCCAACTCGATGTGCCCCATGCGCTCGCGGCGCACCTTGGTGCGGGTCACCTCGACGCCGCAGCGCTCGCAGATGATGCCCTTGAAGCGGATGCGCTTGTACTTCCCGCAGGTGCACTCCCAGTCCTTCTGCGGGCCGAAGATCTTCTCGCAGAAGAGCCCGTCCTTCTCCGGCTTCAGGGTGCGGTAGTTGATGGTCTCCGGCTTCTTGACCTCGCCGTTGGACCACGTGCGGATCGAGTCCGCCGTGGCCAGCCCGATGCGCAGCCGCCCGAACTCGTTGACGTCCAGGGCGCTGGATGTGTTCCGTCGATCGTGCTCCATGGCTACATCTCCCTCCTGCCGGCGTAGACCGGCCGGTCGCCGCCGAGTTCGCGCGCACGGCGCTCGGCCTCGCGGCGGGCGTCTTCCTCGTCGGACCCCCGCTCCGGGCGCGAGATGTCGATGCCCAGCTCCTCGGTGGTCCAGTAGATGTCCTCGTCGATCTCCTTGATCTCGATCTCCTCGCCGGCGCTGGAGTAGACCTCGACCTCCATGCACAGGGCCTGCATCTCCTTGATGAGCACCTTGAAGCTCTCGGGGATGCCGGGATCGGGCATGTTGGCGCCCTTGACGATGGCCTCGTACACCTTGACGCGACCCAGCACGTCGTCGGACTTGACCGTCAGCAACTCCTGGAGGCAGTAGGCGGCGCCGTAGGCCTCGAGCGCCCAGACCTCCATCTCGCCGAAACGCTGACCCCCGAATTGCGCCTTGCCGCCGAGCGGCTGCTGGGTGATCATGGAGTAGGGCCCCGTGGAACGTGCGTGGATCTTGTCGTCCACCAGGTGTGCCAGCTTCAGGATGTAGGCGTATCCAACGGTGACCCGCTGGTCGAAGGGCTCGCCCGTCCGTCCGTTGTAGAGGGTCGCCTTGCCGTCGGCTCCCACCAGACGGCCCCCGTCGGCGGACTCCGGGCGCATGTTCTCCAGCAGCGCCCGGATGGAGGGCTTGTCGCCGGTCGGTCCCAGTGTCGGGGTGTCGTCCCAGCGGGCGCCGTCGAAGACCGGCGTCTCGATGAAGACCGACGGCGGCGTGTTCGGGCGGGTCTTCCGTTCGGTGCCCCGCACCGGCTCCTCGCCCACCGCCTCGCCGTTGAGCTGCCAGCCCCAGCGCGCCACGTAGCCCAGGTGAGCCTCCAGCACCTGCCCGACGTTCATCCGCGAGGGCACGCCGAGCGGGTTCAGGATGATGTCCACCGGCGTCCCGTCGGCCAGGAAGGGCATGTCCTCGATCGGCAGGATCTTGGCGATCACGCCCTTGTTGCCGTGGCGGCCCGCCAGCTTGTCGCCGACGCTGATCTTGCGCTTCTGCGCCACGTAGACGCGCACCAACTCGTTCACGCCGGGCGGCAGCTCGTGGTCGTCGTCGCGGCGGAAGACCTTCACGTCGATCACCTTGCCGGCGTCGCCGTGGGGGACCTTCAAGGAGGTGTCGCGCACCTCCCGCGCCTTCTCGCCGAAGATGGCGCGCAGCAGGCGCTCCTCGGGCGTGAGCTCCGTCTCGCCCTTCGGCGTGACCTTGCCGACGAGGATGTCGCCCGGGCCGACCTCCGCGCCGACGCGGACGAGCCCGTTCTCGTCGAGGTCTCCCAGCACCTCGTCGGAGAGGTTGGGGATGTCCCGCGTGATCTCCTCGGCGCCGAGCTTGGTCTCGCGCGCGTCGATCTCGTGCTCGTGGATGTGGATGGAGGTGAGCACATCGTCGCGCACGAGGCGCTCGCTGACGATGATGGCGTCCTCGAAGTTGTAGCCCTCCCAGGACATGTAGGCCACGAGAACGTTCTTGCCCAACGCCAGTTCGCCGTGGTCCGAGGACGGCCCGTCCGCCAGCAACTCGCCCTCGACGACCCGCTGACCGGTGCGCACCAGCGCGTCCTGGCGAATGCAGGTGTCCTGATTGGAGCGGGCGAAACGCGCCAGCGGGTGCGACACGTGGCCGAGCCGGTCGTAGTACATCGTGATGGCCCGCCCGTCGAGGTCGACCACCTCGCCGTCGTCGAGGGCCAGGATCACATCGGCGGCGTCACGTGCCGCCCGGCCCTCGATCCCGGTCCCGATGTAGGGAGCCTCGGAGCGTTGCAGGGGCACCGCCTGGCGCTGCATGTTGGCCCCCATCAGCGCCCGGTTGGCATCGTCGTGCTCCACGAACGGGATGAGCGCCGTGGCGACCGAGACGATCT
Source organism: Acidimicrobiia bacterium (assembly GCA_021296415.1). Lineage (GTDB taxonomy): Bacteria > Actinomycetota > Acidimicrobiia > Acidimicrobiales > CATQHL01 > VXNF01. The sequence continues at coordinate 24,823 of JAGWAL010000004.1, forward strand.
GCTTGGGCGACACGTCCATGCGCTCGATGTCGCTCGGGGGAGCGAACACGATCTCGGTGGTGGCGCCGAAGAAGTGCTCCTCCTCGAGCTGCAGCTTCAGGTCCTCCAAGGATGCCGCCTGCGGCGAGCGCCGGGCCAGGACGCGGGGGTTGCGGAAGGTGCCATCGGGGTTCAGCGGCGCGTTGGCCTGCGCCACCACGTACTCCTCCTCCTCATCGGCGGTGAGGTACTCCACCTCGTTGGTCACCTGGCTGTCATTCACCACCCGGTAGGGCGTCTCGATGAAGCCGTGCTCGTTGATCCGCCCGTAGGTGGCGAGTGCACCGATGAGCCCGATGTTGGGCCCTTCCGGCGTCTCGATGGGACACATCCGCCCGTAGTGGCTGAAGTGCACGTCGCGCACCTCGAAGCCGGCCCGCTCGCGCGACAGCCCGCCGGGACCGAGCGCCGAGAGGCGCCGCCGGTGCGTCAAACCCGACAGGGGGTTGACCTGGTCCATGAACTGGCTCAGCTGGCTGGTCCCGAAGAACTCCTTGATGGCGGCCACGACCGGACGGATGTTGATCAGCGTCTCGGGGGTGATGGCCTCCATGTCCTGGGTGGTCATCCGCTCGCGCACGACCCGCTCCATGCGCGACAGCCCGATGCGCACCTGGTTCTGGATGAGTTCGCCGACCGAGCGGATGCGGCGGTTGGCGAAGTGATCCTGATCGTCGAGCCGGTATCCCTGCTCGTAGCGCACCAGGTGCAGCAGGTAGGTGGCCGTGGCCAGCAACTCGGCCTCGCTGAGGGTGGGTTCGTCGGGCCGGGGGGGCTCGAGATCGAGGTCGAACAGCTCCCGGACGCGTTCGATCTCCTTGCCGAGCTTGCGATTCAACTTGTAGCGGCCGACCCGCGACAGGTCATAGCGCCGCGAATCGAAGTAGGCGCCGGAGAAGTAGGCGCGGGCGGCCTCGGCGCTGGGCTGGTCGCCCGGCCGCACCCGCTTGTAGATCTCGATCAGGGCGTCGTCCTTCGACATCTCGTTGCCCTTCTCGTTCTCCCACTGCGGGGCGAGGAAGTCGAAGTGGGCCACGAAGCGGCTGAAGAAGCCGGGATAGACGTCCTCGTCGCCGAGGCCCAGCGCCCGAAGGAACGTGAACAGGCTGAGGCGGCGCTTGCGGGCCACCCGCACACCGGCGCTGACGTCCCGGCCGGGCCGATGCTCCACGTCGAACTCGATCCACTCCCCGCGATAGGGATGGATCGTCCCGGTCACGAGCTGGTGCTTGGACATGTTCCGCAGCCGGTAGCGCTCGCCGGGCTGGAAGATGACGCCGGGGGACCTGACGAGCTGGGACACCACGACGCGCTCGGTGCCGTTGATGATGAACGTCCCCTTGGGTGTCATCTTGGGGAAGTCCCCCATGAACACGACCTGTTCCTTGATCTCGCCGGTGTGGCGGTTCAGGAAGCGCGCCCGCACGAAAACGGGGGCGCTGTAGGTCATGTCCTTTTCCTTGCACTCCTCCACGGAGAACTTGGGCTCCATGAGGAGGAATTCGTCATCGGGATCGAACTCGAACTCCAGGAGCAGGTTGTCGGAGTAGTCCTTGATGGGACTGATGTCGGCGAAGACCTCCGAGAGGCCCTTCTTCAGGAACCAATCGAAGGAATCACGCTGGATCGCGATCAGATCGGGAAGCTCGAGAACCTCCTCGAGATTGCCGAACGTGTATCGCCGGCGAGCGACAGACGGCGAACGCTGGGCGACGGCTGGAGATGCCACAACTCACTCCTGGGGAAGCACATAACCGACTTGGGGACGCGCGACGATGCCACAAGGTTGAAAGCCCGAGTTTCTGGACAGCAGAAAACGGGGATGACTACGCGGGAGGCGGCAGCACGGCTCGTCTAGTGTAGTGTTCGCCGCTCCCGCGGGCAACCCGCCGGCGGCATCAGCCGCAGGATTTCCTGCAGGTGCGGAGTTCCCGGAGATCCCGGCCCGCGGGCTAGGAGACCTTGACGACGGCGCCTGCCGCTTCGAGAGCCTCGGCGGCCTTGTCGGCCTCCTCGCGCGGCACGCCCTGCAGCACCGGCTTGGGGGCCGTGTCGACCAGCTCCTTGGCCTCCTTCAACCCCAGGCTCGTGAGCGTGCGGACCTCCTTGATGACCTGGATCTTCTTGTCGCCGATCTCGGCGAGCACCACGTCGAAGGCGGTCTGCTCCTCTTCGGGCTCGGCTGCCGGCGCGGCGGCGGGCATGGCCGCAGGCATGGCAGCCATGGGGGCGGCGGCGGTGACGCCGAAACGCTCCTCGAACTCCTTCAGGAGCTCGCTCAGCTCCAGCACCGTCATGTTGCTGATGGTGTCGAGGACCTCATCGATCTTGGTCATTGGGGGCTCTCCTTGTCGTTGGTCTCGTGCGTTGTCGGTGCCCCCGCCGGTTGCACCGGCAAGGGCGTCGAAGTGCGCGGCGCCCTCAGTTCTCGGAACGCTCGTGGATCAGGGCCCGGAGCAGGCCGGCGAAGGTCCCGGCAGGCGCCGCGGCCAATCCGGCGAGTTCCTGCAGCGGCGCGGCCAGGAGGCCGGCGAACTGCTGCAGAGGACTCGCCAGCGCTCCCGCCAACTGCGCCTGCAGATGCTCCGCCGGCGGCAGCTTCGACAACTGCTCGATCGCCTCGGGGCCGACGGTGCCGGTACCGAGCAGCCCACCCTTGATCACGAGCCGGCGGTCGGCGCGCTGGAACTCGTGCAGCACCTTGGCAACCCCCGCCGCGTCCCCGGGGCTGCCGTCTGCAGTGGGCTCCACGAACGCCACCGCCGTCGGCCCCACCAGCAGGTGCTCGCAGTCGATCCCCAACTCGCGTGCGGCCAGACGGAAGAGGGTGTTCTTGTAGACCTTGTAGCTGCCTCCCACCGGCTCGAGCGCACGGCGCAACTCGGCCATCGCCGCGGTGTCGAGACTGCGGTACTCGGTCAGCAGGGCTCCCTGGGAGGCGGCCAACCGCTCGCGGATCTCGGTGACCACGGCCACCTTCTCGGGCCGGGGCGTTCGAGGTTGTTCGCTCGATGGCTGGGTCACGGCTGGCTCCGGGCTCGGATCGGCATTCGGTCTGGGGCGGTTGAGCGATGTCCGGCGGCGCTGCGCACGGTGTGGACTGCTCGAGAGCCTCGCCAGAACCGCGAACGGCGCCGCAGAAGACCACGCGGCGCCGGGAGATTGGGGCGTCACCTCGTCAGGCGGGCATCGGCCCTTTCAGCTCCGCAGAGCACCGGAGATCTTCAGCGAACGATCGGTTGTCCGGGTCCGCAGGCTAGCGGGAGGTCCCGCCACATCCACCGGCGCCCACCCGGGTGGCCCGGCACGGGCCCGGGGGATCGCCCAGCGCCGACCGGCGAGCCTCAGACGCTGGCGGGATCGATCTTGACCGGCGGCCCCATCGAGGAACTGAGCGTCACCTTCTGGATGTAGCGCCCCTTGGCGGCCGCGGGTCGCACGCGATTCAACTCGTCCATCACCGAGCGCAGATTCTCCATCAGCGCCTCGGTGCTGAAGCTCATCTTGCCGATGGGCACGTGGACGTTGCCATGGCGGTCGGTGCGGTAACCCACCCGACCGCCCTTGAAGTCGGCAACCGCCTTGGCCACGTCGGTGGTGACCGTGCCGCTCTTGGGGTTCGGCATCAGTCCGCGGGGGCCGAGCAGGCGACCGAGGCGCCCCACGACCGGCATCATGTCCGGCGTGGCGATCGCCACGTCGAAGTCCATCATGCCCCCGCTGATCGCCTCCACCAGGTCGCTGTCGCCGACATGGTCGGCCCCGGCGTCGCGGGCGGCGATCGCCGCTTCCCCACCGGCGAAGACAGCGACACGCACCTCCTTGCCCGTGCCGGACGGCAGCGAGACCGTGCCGCGGAGCATCTGATCGGCCCGCCGCGGATCCACCCCGAGGCAGATGGCCGCCTCGACGGACTCGTCGAACCGGGCCGCCGGCAGGCCCTTCACCACGTCGAGGCCCTCTGTGGCATCGTGCAGGCGCTGCCGGTCGTAGCGGCGAGCGGCGTCGTTGTAGCGCTTTCCCCTGTTCATCGGTTCCTCCGGCTCGTGTCCCGGCCGCGCTAGCGGACCACCCGCACGCCCATGCTGCGGGCAGTGCCGGCGATCTGGCGCTTGGCCATGGTGACATCGTCCGTGTTCAGATCGGGCAGCTTCACCGCGGCGATCTCCGCCAGTTGCTCGTCGGTGATGGAGCCGACGAACTCGCCGCCGACCTCGCTCGCGCCCTTCTCCACGCCGGCGGCCTGGCGGATCAGGAACGAGGTCGGCGGTGTCTTGAGCACGAAGCTGAAGCTGCGGTCCTCGTAGATGGTGAGTACCACCGGGACGACCTGGCCGGCCTGATCGGCGGTGCGGTCGTTGTACTGCCGGCAGAAGTCCATGATGGCGATGCCGTGGGGACCCAGCGCGGTTCCCACCGGCGGGGCCGGGGTGGCCTTGGTGGCCTCGATGTTGATCTTGACGGCTGCGATGACCTTCTTGGCCATGGTCGGCTCTCCTTTGGTGGTTTCCCGGCGCCGCTCAGAGCTTGGCGACCTGGGAGAATTCCAGTTCGACCGGCGTCTCGCGCCCGAAGATGTTGACGAGCACCTTCACCTTCAACTGCTCGGCGTTGATGTCGATGATCTCCCCCGACAGTTCCGCGAACGGTCCCTCGCGCACCCGCACCGTCTCGCCCTGCTCGAACTGCAGCCGGGGCCGGCCGCGTTTGACGGCCTCGTCTCCGCCGGTCTTGGACTCCAGGAACGTCTCGACGTCACGCCGCCCCAGCGGGGTGGGCTTCGGCCCGTGACCCACGAACCCCGTGATCGAAGGGGTCTCCTTGATGACCTGGAAGGCCTTGTCGGTGAGCCGGCAGCGCACCAGGAGGTAGCCGGGGAACACCTTCTTCGGGACGACCACCTTCTTGCCGCCCTTGAACTCCACCACGTCCTCGGTGGGGATCTGCGCCTCGTAGATGAGGTCCTCGGCGTCGAGGCTGCGGACGCGTGCCTCGAGGTCCTGCTTGGCCTTCTTCTCGTAGCCCGACTGGGTGTGCACCACGTACCAGCGCCCGGGCCGCCGCGACGGGCGGTCCTCATCGGGCGGGGGCGGCTCGGCCTCCGCGACGGCCTCCGCCTGCGCCTCGGCCTCCGCCTGCGCCTCGGCCTCCGCGGCACCGTGCAGGTCGTCCTCGCTGAGGACATCGAAGTGCTGCGGTTCGGTGGCGGCGGGGGCGGCCTCGGCAGCCAGGGGACCCGAGGGCAGGGCGGCTTCGATGTCGGGAGCCTCGGCGACGCGGTCGGGCGCCACGTCGAGGCTCGTCTCGGCGGGAGCGGAGGGCTCGTTCATGGTTCCGTTCATCGTTCGAAGAGCTTCAGGATCGCCTCACCGAAGCCGTAGTCCAGCGCCCCGATGATTGCGGTGAGGATCACCACCACGACCAGCGTGACGATGGAGTAGTTGACCACCTCGGAGCGGGTCGGCCAGGAGACCTTGCGCAACTCGGCCCGGACCTCGCGCATGAACTGTGCCGGCGAGGCGCGCTCTCGACGAGGCGTGGCCTGCCGGCGCCGCTCGGCGACGGGCGCGCCTTCCTCGTCGATGGCCCCCTGCTTGCGGGCCATGCGGCGAAACTGTCTGTTCATTTCCATGGCAGGGCAGGAGGGACTCGAACGAGACCGGTGCTCTCCCAGTTGAGCTACTGCCCTCGGATGCGACCGCAGGCGGCGCGGGACTCCTCAGGATACCCAGCCGACCCCGGCATCCCCACGGGAGGGAGCGCCGCGGCCGGTCCCGGACGGGCGGTAGCGGCGGCCAGAATCGAACTGGCGACCTCTCGATTATGAGTCGAGCGCTCTTACCGACTGAGCTACGCCGCTGGGTTGTGGGGACGGTGCCCGCGAGCTCCCTGAGAGAATCGAACTCTCGACCTTTTCCTTACCATGGAAACGCTCTGCCGACTGAGCATGCCACGCAGCCGCCCGCGGCCCAACCCCCGACGGGGCCGGCGACGGGCGCGTGGCCATGGGCGCCCCGGAGCGGGGCGGTAGCGTCTGCTCGATGGAGATCCGCCTGGCGAACCGGGGCGATGCGGAGGACGTCGCCGCGATCTACAACCACGAGGCGACCCGGGAGCCGACCGTCCTCGACCTCCGGCCGCGTACGGTGGCCGAGCAGCAGGAGTGGCTGGCACAGCGGTCGGGGGCCCACTCGGTGATCGTGGCCGTCAGCGAGGGCGAGGTGGTGGGGTTCGCCTCCCTCTCCCCCTACCGCCCGCGGCCGGGCTACAACACCAGCGTCGAGAGCTCGGTGTTCGTGCGCCGCGACAGGGTCCGCCAGGGCATCGGCCAACTGCTGCTGGACAGCCTGGTGGCCCTCGCCGCCGAACACGGCTTCCATTCCATGATCGCCCGCATCGTGGGCGACAACGAGGCATCGGTGGCGCTGCACGAGCGCTGCGGGTTCGACGTGGTCGGCGTCGAGCGCGAGGTGGGGCGGAAGTTCGGCCGCTGGTTGGACTGCACGGTGATGCAGCGCCTGCTGGGTTAGCCGCGGTCGGCGGCGCCGGTCGCCGCCAGGGGACCGATGATCTCCATGGTCTCGGTGAGGATGATCCCCCTGTCGGTGAAGCCCACGTCGGGGATGTTCGGCAGGCACAGGAAGTTCAGGGCATAGATGGGCCGGTAGCCGATGGAGCAGCCCAGTTCCTCGATCAGCACCCGCTCGACCGCCGCCAGTCGCTCCCCGACGACGCTCAGGGGCTCCGGCGAGAGCAGGCCGGCGATCGGCAGCGGCACCACCGCCGCCACCTCGGTGCCGACAGCCGCGGCGTAGCCGCCCTGCGCCTCGATGACCGCCCGGGCGGCGGCCGCCATTGCGGCGTGCGAGTCGCCCACCACGACCACGTTGTGCGAGTCGTGGTTCACGGTGGAGGCCACGGCGCCGCCGCGGATGCCGAGGCCCGAGACGAACCCCTTGCCGATGTTGCCGGTCCCGCGGTGGCGTTCCAGGACGGCGATGCCGGCCACGTCCGTGGCGGCGTCGGGATGGATCACCCCGTCGCGCACCCGCAGGCGCACCTCGTGCATGGTCTTGGGGGCACCGAAGGCCACTGCGTTGACCGTCACGGGACCGTCGGGGGCGTCGACGCGGAGGGCCAGGTCCTGCGGCGTGGGGAGGTCCACGTGCAGCGTGCCGGTCGACCAGGCGGGGTAGTCCGCCGGCGGCGGCTCCTGCACCAGCGCGCCGGCGGCGGCGACCACCTCGCCGCGGTACAGCACCAACGAGGGGGCGAAGTCCTCCAGGCTGTCCAGCAGCACCAGGTCGGCGAAGCGGCCCGGCGCCACGCTGCCCAGATGGCGGTCGATGCGCATCAGCTCGGCGGCGTTGAGCGTGGCCATCTGCACGGCGGTCAGCGGATCGAACCCCGCCTCGATGGCAAGGCGCACCCGCTGGTCCAGGTGCCCCTCGCTCATGAGGATGTTCGGGTGGATGTCGTCGGTGCAGAGCACCAGGCGACGGGTGTCCAGCCCCAGGCGCTCGGTGGCGGCGACGATCTCGGGCCATTCCTCCCCCGGCAGCCGGTCGATGCGCGGCGTCAGCAGGACGCGCGCCCCCCGGCGGAGCTGCTCGACGACCTCGGCGGGCGACTCCGCCACGTGGGTGTCCTCCACACCGGCAACCAGCGTGGCGTCCAGGACGGCGCCGGTGAAGCCCGGGAGTTGGCCGCCGACGGTCTTGTGGCGCTCGATGGTGGCCTCGATCTTCTGCAGTTGCGCCCGGTCGGCGCCCAGCAGCAGCGCCGGGTTGATGTCACCGCCGATGCAGACCGCCTCGGGGCGGTCCAGCATCGCCACGGTCTCGGCGAGGTCCATGGCACCGCCCGAGGTCTCCCGGTCCTCCGGCATGGCGGGAACCCGTCCGGGCACCCGCAGGAACAGGTTCAGCGGCAGGCGGGCGGCCTCGGCGGTGAGCAGGTCGATCCCCGCCACACCCAGCACGTTGGCGATCTCGTGGGGATCCTCGCAGACCGAGAGCACGCCACGGGGCACGATGGTCCCGGCCAGTTCGGTGACGGTGATGTTGGAACTCTCGAGGTGCATGTGCGGGTCGATGAGGCCGGGGGTCATGAACCGGCCGGCGGCCTCGATGATCTCGGTGCCGGGCCCCACGAGCTGCCGGCTGCTGTCGCCGACGGCGGCGATCCGCCCCGAGGCCACCACCACGTCGGCGGTCTCGACCTCGCGGGTGAAGACGTGCACGACCCGCGCGCCCGTCACCACGACGTCGGCCGGCTCGTCCCCCAGCGCCACCCGGATCAGCCGGGTGCGCACGTCGGTCGGCATGTCAAGGATGTGTGCGGTCATGTGACGACAGTACCAATCCGGGCCGGCACCGTGGCCGGCGGCGGGTCCTGTTTCCGGTGGCCGGCACTATCGTGGCCGTCTGCTGGGTCGGTGCCCGAGCGGACAAAGGGAGCAGGCTGTAAACCTGCCGGCGACGCCTTCGGAGGTTCGAATCCTCCCCGGCCGCTCGACCGTCGGTTCCGCCGAGCGGTCGCCCGTGGGACAGGTCCGGCCCCTACGAGCCGCCGTTGGTGTCGGGCTGCCAGCGGAGCACCGGGCGGCGCGCCGCCGTGGCCTCGTCGAGGCGCCCGATGGGCGCGGTCCACGGGGCGCCGTGCAGCGTCTCGGGGTCGCTCTCGGCCTCGGCGGCGATGGCGATCATCGCCTCGGCCAGTGCCTCGATCGCCTCGGGGGGCTCGGTCTCGGTCGGCTCGATCATCAACGCCTCCTCGACGATCAGCGGGAAGTACACCGTCGGCGGGTGGAAGCCGTGGTCGATGAGGCGCTTGGCGATGTCGTAGGTGCGCACGTCGTGGTCTCGGCGCTGGCGCGACCCCGAGAAGACCACCTCGTGCAGCACCGGCCGGTCGTAGGGCAGGTCGTAGTGGCCACCCAACAGCACGCGCAGGTAGTTGGCGTTGAGCACGGCCTGCCCGGAGACGGCGCGCAGGCCGTCGAGGCCGAGGGCGCGCATGTAGGCGTAGGCCCGGATGAGGACGCCGACGTTGCCACCGAACTGCTGGAGGCGGCCGATGCTGCGCTCCGGCGCGACGAGGCGGACGAGGCCGTCGTCGCCCCCGGTCACCACCGGCGTCGGGAGGTACGGAGCCAGCTCCTGGCCGCAGCAGACCGGCCCGGCGCCGGGGCCGCCGCCGCCGTGGGGTGTGCTGAAACTCTTGTGCAGGTTCAGGTGCACCACGTCGAACCCCAGGTCGCCGTAGCGCACGCGTCCCATGATGGCGTTGAGGTTGGCGCCGTCGCCGTACAGGTAGGCGCCGGCATCGTGGATGAGGCCGGCCACCTCCTCGATGCCGCGCTCCCACAGGCCCAGCGTGTTCGGCACGGTGACCATGACGGCCGCCACCGTGTCGTCCAACTCGCGCCCGATGGTGGCGCGGTCCAGCGAACCGTCGGCGGCCGTGGGGATCTGCGTGACTGTGTAGCCGGCCATGGCGGCTGTCGCCGGGTTCGTGCCATGCGCCGAGTCCGGAACGAGGATGCGCCGGCGCTGCGCCAACTCCCCGCGATCCTCCAGGGCACGGGTGATCATCAGCACGCCGGCCAACTCCCCCTGCGCGCCGGCGGCGGGAGCCAGGCTGACCGCGCCCAGACCGGTGATCTCGCCCAGGCCGCGACTCAGCTCCGCCAGCGTGCGCAAGGTGCCCTGGACCTCGGCGGCCGGGGCCAGCGGATGCGCCTCGGCCAGTCCGGGCAGCGACGCCACGAGGTCGTCCACCTTCGGGTTGTACTTCATGGTGCACGAGCCCAGCGGGTAGGTGCCGGAATCGATGCCGTAGTTCCGCGCCGAGAGTTCGGTGTAGTAGCGCACCAATTCGCCCTGGCTCAGCTCCGGCAGCCGCACCGAGTCGCGCAGCAGGCGGGCATCCGGCAGCGGCGTGACCTCGCCGCGCCAAGGCGGAACGTCGACCGCCCGCCGTCCGGGCACGCCCCGGTCGAAGCTCAGGCGCGCGCCGAAGTCGTCGCCGGCAGGCCCGGGCGCGCTCACGCCTCGCCCCCGATGTCCGCTAGGGCAGCGACGAGTTCATCGACGTGCGCGTCGGGCGTCGCCTCGGTGATAGCGAAGAGCACGGCCTGTTGCGCCTCGGGCTCCTGTCTCGCCGACACGTCGAGGCCGGGACCGATGCCCCGTGCCCTCAGTGCGGCGGCCAACTCGGCGGCAGGAATCGGGCCCCGCACGAGGAACTCCGAGAACCATGGTCCGCGCTCGGGGATCTCGTAGCCGTCCAGTGCAGCGATGCGCCGCGCCGCGTCGTGGGCGCGCTGGTAGCTCAACTCGGCGGCCTCGCGCAGCCCGCGTGGGCCGAGCGCCTGGGTGGTGATCGTGAAGGCAAGCGCGATCAGCGACTGTGCTGTCGAGACGTTGGAGGTGGCCCGCTCGCGCCGGATGAACTGCTCACGGGCCTGGAGGGTGAGCACGTAGCCGGTGCGCGGCTCGTCGCCGTTGCTCGCCGGGGGATGCAGCTCCCGAGTGCGCCCGACGATGCGTCCGGGCATCTGCCGCAGGAACACCGAGCGCGCCGCGAACAGGCCGAGCGACGGCCCGCCGAAGTGCGGCGGCCCCGCCAGATCGCGCCCTTCGCCGGTGACGATGTCGGCGCCTGCGTCGCCCGGCGCGCGCAGCAGCCCCAGCGCGAACGGATCGGCCATTGTCACCAGCAGCGCGTCGGCGGCGTGCAGTGCCTCCGCCAGCGGTTCGAGATCCACGATGGCGCCGAGGAAGTCCGGCTGCTGGACGACGAGGCAGGCGTGTTCGGAACTCGCCGCATCCCCGGACCGCACCACGTCCACCCGCAGCCCCGCCCCGCGGGCGTAGGTCCTCACGACGTCGGCGGTTCCGGGGTGGATCGGCTCGAGCAGTGCCACCGCCTTGCGCTTCGTGGCGCGGGCCGCCAGGAGGCATGCCTCGGCGGTGGCGCTGGCCCCGTCGTAGAGACCGGTGTTCGAGACGTCCATGCCGGTCAGGTCGCACACCACCGACTGGTACTCGAACGCCGTCTGCAGCGTCCCCTGGCTGATCTCCGGCTGGTACGGCGTGTAGGCGGGGGCGGTGAGGTGCGAGGTGATGGCCGGGATGGCGTGCCGGTAGGCGCCGGCCCCGAGGAAGTTGGGCCGCTCGGGGTCGGCGTTCTCCGCGGCCCGCTCGCCGAGGAGCGCGATCAGCTCCGGCTCCGTGAGTGCCCCGGGAAGGTCGATCGCCGGATCCACCATGGCCGCGGGCAGGTCGGCGAACAATGCGCCGATGTCGGCCACGCCGACCCGATCCAGCATCCGGGCGCGGTCGCTCTCCGTGGCCGGGATGTAGGGGTGGGGTGAACCGCCGGCGGGCGGGGGCGCCATCGTCACTCCGCCTCGAGCTGCGCCTGATAGCCGGCGGCGTCGAGCAGGTTCGCCAGGTCTGCGCCGTCGGCCAGTCGCAGGCGGATCAGCCAGCCCTCGCCGTAGGGCGACTCGTTGACCAGTTCCGGGGCGTCGGTGAGCTCATCGTTGATGGCGACCACCTCGCCGCCGACGGGGGCGTAGAGCTCGGCGACCGTCTTGGTGGATTCGATCTCGCCGCAGGACTCACCGGCCTCGACGGTGGTCCCGGTTGCGGGAAGATCGACGTAGACCACGTCGCCCAGCTGATCCTGGGCGAAGTCCGTGATGCCGATGGTGGCCTCGCCCGGTCGGGCATGGTCACGGCGCAGCCATTCGTGGCTGGGCGTGTAGAGAAGATCGTCGGGGTTGCCGCTGTGGCTGGTCACGGGTTCCTCTTTCCGGTCGGAGTTCTCCGGTAGAACGGGCGGCGCACGACCTCCACCAGCAGAGCGCGCCCGCGAATGTCGACTTCGAGCGTGACACCGGGGTTGGCGAGCCCGACGGGAACGTAGGCCATGCCGATGCCCAGACCCAGGGTTGGGCTGAATCCCCCGCTGGTGAGCCGCGCCACGGGGTCGCTCCGGCCGGGCCGGTGCACCGCGTGGCCCGCCCGCGGCACGCCGCGCCCGCGGGCCGCCAGGCAGCACAGCCGCCGCGTGCGGGTCCGGGCCTTCGCCTCCGCGAGCGCCTCCCGGCCGGTGAAGTCCGCCCCGTCGTCGAGGCTCACGGCGAATCCCAGCCCGGCCTCGTAGGGGTGGGTGGTGGTGTCGATGTCGTTGCCGTGCAGCGGCAGCGCCGCCTCGAGCCGCAGCGTGTCGCGCGCACCGAGACCGGCGGGCGCGGCGCCGCCGGCCACGAGCGCGTCCCACAGCGCGCCGGCGACCTCGGCGCCGACGATGCACTCGCCACCGTCCTCGCCGGTGTAGCCCGTGCGGGCGAACAGCACGGGCGCACCGCCCCAGTCCAGCTCCACGCAATCGCGCGGCTCCAGCGCAGCCAAGCCGCCGCCGAGGACGCCGGCCAGCAGGCCGATCGCCTCGGGCCCCTGCACAGCGAGCATCACCGTCTCCCCGGTGACGTCGGAGGCTGTTTCCGCCACCGAGCGCAGGCGCCGGAGGTCGCCGTCGGCGTTGGCCGCGTTGTGGACGATCAGCCAGCGCTCGCCGGGCAGGTGGTAGACGAACACGTCGTCGTCGATGCCGCCGGCGGTGTTGCAGTACAGCGAGTAGTGCGCCTTGCCCACGCCCAGCGTGGTCACGTCGAAGGTCGTCACCGAGCGCAGCAGCGACGCCGCCGCTGGCCCCCGCAGCCAGGCCCGCCCCAGGTGCGACACGTCGAAGAGGCCCACTCGCCCCCGCACGGCTTCGTGCTCGCGAACCGTGCCCTGGTACTGCAGCGGCATCTCCCAGCCGGCGAAGGGGGCAAAGCGGGCGCCGGCCACCTCATGGCGATCACGCAGTGCCAGCGTGCGCAGCCCGCCGTCGCTGCCGGGCTCGTGGCTTCCGCCCACGCCTCGAATGTACCCCCGCGTCCCCCCGACGGCTATCGCCTCTCGCCCCGGTGCGCCTCGTCCTCGTCACCGGGATCCGTCGAGGTGCGCGTCGCTCGAACCCTCCCCGGCCCTGTCAATCCCGTTGCACGGCACCGCCGCTGGACCAGACCGGCTTGGTCCTGGCGCCGCGGAGAGCCGAGCGGGGACCTGCAGCAGCGGACCCGCTGCCGGCACCGAGGGCTGCGGTCACGCCCAGGGACCGCCGCTGGTCCTCCGAGCCGTCTGGCTGGGGAGGCTCACCGTCGGCGGTCGACCCCGGCGGTGGCGGGCAGCCGATCATCGCCGTCGGGCTCGTGGCGCGCATGTCCCACTCGTCCAGCACCTGCGCTATCCGCCGCGCCGTGCGGCCGGTCGCGCTCGTGACCGCCGCGGCCCTCTGACGGTCGCTCTCCCCGCCGCCCGTCGCCACCCCGGCCGACTCCTCCGAGGCCGCATCGAGCCGGTCGGCGGCCAGAGCGGCCAGGCGCACGGCAGCTGCCGCGATGCGAGCCGCGAACGGAACGAGTTCCTCCAGAGGCATTCCAGCGCGATCCCGAGAGTTCGCCTGATACACCCAGTGCAGGGCATCGCCCACCTCGCACTCGGCGAAGATCCGGTCCACGTCGGTCTGCACGCTGTCGGGAAGTTCCGGGGCCGATTGGGAACTCCGGCGGCGACGGCGCCTCTTCTGGTCGCCGTCCTGGGCGAGCGTCTTCAGGGAGTGCTCCAGGACCGCCCGCGACTGCCCGCACACCCCTTGCATACGCGCCGCGATGGCGTTGAGATAGGCCTCGGCGTCGGTGTCGTCCAGTGCGGCGCGTTCATCGGAGAGCGGATACAGCAGCGCGCCGAGCAGCACGAGCGACCGGCGGGCGCCATCCAACGATGCGACAGCGTCGACGTCTCCAGCAGGCAAACCGATCTCCTCTCACGAACCCCGATTGCCGACGGTTCGGGCACATCGCGGCTCTGGCAACCTAGTCATCATCCCCGAGTCGGGGTCCCGGTGGCCAACCGGGAACAGTAGCCGGATCGTTGCGCTTCTTGTCACGCGCTCAGACGATCCGGGCGCGTTCGGCCCCATCCCGCCGTCGTGGCGAACGCGAGGAGATCGACGCGAGCGATCGCTGGGAGGCGGAGGCGAGCTTCGCGAACGGTACGGTCCTCACCGTGGACGGTCGCGAGACGGCGGGCAGCCGGGACCTGCCGGACACGGAGTCGCTCGAGACCGCCTGAGAGGGCGGGACGGAAGAAGGAAAGGGAGACAAGATGAGTGCAACGGGCGCGGACATGTTCCGCCTGGACGCCAAGGTGGCGCTGGTCACCGGCGGATCCGGTGGCATCGGCAAGGCGCTGGGGGTCGGCTTGGGCTTGGCCGGCGCCCGCCTGGCACTGACCGGCCGCTCGCAGGAGAAACTCGACGCCAACGCCGCGGCCGCGGCGGAAGCGGGCTGCGCCGACGTCGAGACGTTCGGCGACTTCGACCTGACCCATCCGGGGCGGCCGAAGGAACTGGCGGAGGCTGTCGCCGAGCGGATGGGCGGCGTCGACATTCTCGTCAACGTGGCGGGCCTCAACCGCCGCAAGCCGGCCATCGAATTCGCCGAAGAGGACTGGGACGCCGTCATGAACCCCAACCTGAAGGCCGTCTTCTTCCTGTCGCGGGAGGTGGCGCGCCTTTGGATCGAGGGTGGCCGGGACGCCGACCGCGACGGCAGGGGCAAGATCATCAACATCGCCAGCCTGGCCGGCGCGATCGGGATCGCCGAGATCGCCCCCTACGGCGCCTCCAAGCTGGGCGTGGTTGCGCTGACACGGGCCCTGGGCGTCGAGTGGGCGCAGGAGGCGATCTGCGTGAACGCCATCGCGCCCGGCTATCACGAGACACCCATGACCATCGCCCAGGGAATCTTCGAGAACCCGAAGATCGGGCCGTGGGTACGCAGCCGAATCCCCATGGGACGGCTCGGGACGACCGAGGACCTGGTCGGGCCGGCGATCTACCTGGCGTCGGCGGCGAGCAACTACATGACCGGCCAGACCGTCTTCGTGGACGGCGGCTTCGAGGCGGGGTAGCGGGGCCCGCCCGCCGCGCCGCGGGTGCGGCTCAGGTGCTGTAGCGCTGGCGCCACTCCCCGGAGCGGAGCCGCTTCACCCGCTCCTCGGTGGCCGGGTGCGTGGAGAACAGGCCGGCGAACTCCACGCGCTGGCCGGCGAGGGGGTTGACGATGTAGTGCGAGGCCTGCTCGCGGGCCACCGGGGTGGGGATGCGGCGTCCGGCCCGGTCCAGCTTCTCCAGCGCCCGGGCCAGGGGCTCGCCGTCGCCCAGCAATTGCGCGGCGGTGCGGTCGGCCTTGAACTCGCGGGTGCGGCTGATGGCCGACTGCACCAGAGCGGCGGCGATCGGCGCCAGGATCATGGTCGCCAGGAGCACGAACGGGTGCCCGCCGCCGCGATCCCTTCCGCCCCCGCCGCCGGTGAACAGGGCGGCGAAGAAGGCGATACGGGCGACCAGGGTGATCGCCATGGCGATCGCCGCCGCCACCGAGCCGATGAGGATGTCCCGGTTGCGGATGTGCATCAGCTCGTGCGCCAGCACACCTTTGATCTCGGTCCAGGAGAGGTGCTCGATGAGTCCCGCCGTGATCGCCACCGCGGCATTCTCGGGATTGCGTCCGGTGGCGAAGGCGTTGGGCTGCGGGTTGGGCGTGACGTACAGGCGTGGCTTGGGCAATTTGGCTCGCGCCGCCAACTCCTCCACCACCTTGTGGTACTCGGGGAACTCGTGTCGCTCCACGAGCTGGGCGCGGGCCGAGGCGATGGCCAGCTTGTCGGAGAACCAGTAGGAGAAGCCCACGATGGCGAAGGCCAGGACCGCCCCGATGATGAGCCCGCCCGTGCCGAAGATGCCGCCGATGCCGATGCACAGGCCCCCCAGCAGTGCCAGCAGGATGAAGGTCTTGAAGCTGTTCTTCATGTCGCCTCCTCGATTCCCGTTTGCCCGCCGCCCGGACCGGGCCCTGCCGGGCGGAGCGTCCCGACCCCCTCAGCCGTAGTAGCCGGAGTGGACGTACAGACACGGCAGGGTCTCGGCCGCGTACATCTCCACGATACGAGGATCGTCCTCGAGCGCGAACAGCGGCAGGAACCCGAACGAGCGCAGCTGGGCCAGCGCCTCGCGCTTGAACCGCACGGAGCGGGTCATGTTCTGGGCGGGGCCCCGCAGCGCCAGCAGGTCCCAGCGCAATCCGTGGCGCCCGATCCACTCCAGGGTGAGTTCCCGGAGGCGGTGCGGGCGGGCCGTCAGCAGCACGACCTGCAGCCCCGCGTCGAGGCACCGGACCAACTCGGCGTGATCCCCCAGCAGGGCATCGCCCCCCGCGGCATCGAAGAACCCGTACCAGTCGCGCACCGGGCCGTCGAGGTGCCACTGGCGGTGCGAGGCGTCGGCCAGCACGCCGTCGATGTCGACGATGGCCGAAGCGCCCGGTACCTGCGGGCCCTCCCGCCAGACCCAGTGCGCCGGCAACGGCGACCCACCGGACGCGGCGATGTCGTTCAGTCCTCTGCCGGCGCCTCGGAGGCCCGGCGACGGATCTCCTCGACGACCGATGCGTCCGCCAACGTGGTGGTGTCACCCAGGTTGCGACCCTCCACCACGTCGCGCAACAGCCGGCGCATGATCTTGCCGCTGCGGGTCTTGGGCAGATCCGGCACCAGCACCACCGCCTTCGGTCGGGCGATCGGTCCCAGCTTCGTGGCGACGTGCCCGCGAACCTCCTCGCGCAACTCGTCGCTCGCCTGCGCCGTTCCCCGCAGGATGACGTAGCCCACGATGGCCTGACCGGTGATGGCGTCGCTCGCGCCCACCACGGCCGCCTCGGCAACGGCGGGGTGGTCCACCAGGGCCGACTCCACCTCGGTGGTGCTGATGCGGTGGCCCGAGATGTTCATCACGTCGTCCACGCGGCCCAGCAGCCACAGGTAGCCGTCCTCGTCGAGCTTGGCGCCGTCGCCGGCGAAGTAGCGGCCCTCGAAGCGCGACCAGTAGGTCTCCCGGTAGCGCTCCGGATCACCCCAGATGCCCCGCAGCATGGACGGCCAGGGTCGGGTGATGGTGAGGTAGCCGCCGCCCCTCCTCAGCGGGTTGCCGCTGTCGTCCACCAACTCCGCGAAGATGCCGGGAAGCGGGTGCGTGGCCGAGCCCGGCTTGGTGGTGGTGACGCCCGGCAGCGGGCTGATCATGTGCCCACCCGTCTCGGTCTGCCACCAGGTGTCCACGATGGGACAGCTCGCGCCGCCGATGTGGGTGTGGTACCACATCCAGGCCTCGGGGTTGATGGGCTCGCCGACGGTTCCCAGCACGCGCAGCGAGGACAGGTCGTGGCGGGCCGGCTCCCCGGCCCCCCAGCGCATGAACGTGCGGATCGCCGTCGGCGCCGTGTACAGCTGCGTGACGCCGTAGCGGGCGATGATGTCCCAGAGGCGATCCTTCGGCCAGGCGGTGCGGTCGCCGGTGCGGAACTCCGGGCGCGGCGTGTCGGGCGTGCCCTCGTAGATGACCGACGTGGCGCCGTTGGCGAGCGGCCCGTAGACGATGTAGCTGTGCCCGGTCACCCAGCCGATGTCGGCGGCACACCAGTAGACGTCACTGTCGGGGCGCAGGTCGAACACGTAGCGATGCGTGAACGCCACCTGGGTGAGGTAGCCGCCGGTGGTGTGCATGATGCCCTTCGGCTTGGCGGTCGTGCCCGACGTGTACAGCAGGTAGAGCAGGTGCTCGCTGTCGAAAGCCTCCGGCCCGCCACCGGGATCGGCGTCGGCGGGATCGGCGGCGGCCATCAGTTCGTGCCACCAGTGGTCGCGTCCCGGCCGCATGTCCACGTCGAGGTCGCAGCGGTTCACCACCACGACCGTCTCCACCGAGGGAGCGCCGGCGGCGAGCGCCTCGTCTACGTTCACCTTCAGCGCCGACGCGGCGCCGCGCCGGTAGCCCCCGTCCGCCGTGATGACCATGCGCGCCTCGGCATCCTCGCAGCGATCCACGATGGCGTCGGGCGAGAACCCGCCGAAGATCACCGAGTGCGCCACCCCGATGCGGGCGCAGGCCAGCATCGCCACGGGCAGTTCGGGGATCATCGGCATGTAAATGGCCACCCGGTCACCGGCCTGCAGCCCCAGCGAGCGCAGCACCGCTGCGAAGCGGCGAACCTCGTCGAGCAGCTCGGCGTAGGTGATGGTGCGGGTGTCGCCGGGCTCGCCCTCCCAGTGGAAGGCCACCTTGGCGCCCCGGCCAGCCTCGACGTGGCGGTCGAGGCAGTTGTACGCCATGTTCAGCGTGCCGCCCACGAACCACCTGGCGAAGGGCAGATCCCACTCCAGCGTGGTACCGAAGTCCTCGGACCAGCTCAGCAGCTCCCGAGCCTGGCGCGCCCAGAACGCCTCGTAGTCGGCGGTGGCCTCCTCGTAGAACGACCGCGCCGCCGCGGCCTCGGCGAAGCCCACCGGCGGCGGGAAGGTGCGCTCCTCGACATAGAAGTCGGCGATCGTCGCTTCGGCCATGATCCCACCTCGCTTCTGCCGCTTGCACCCGCCGCACGGCGCCGGCCGCGCCCACGGCCCACGCGCCCCCGGGCGACCGCCGAGCCTACTCCTTCGGCCACTGGGCCCGAACGGCTCGCCGAGGTCCGTCCGAGCCCGCCGGCAGCCCCCGACCGCCCGCTCGCCGACGAGAGACGCCGGTGTCGTCGCCGGTCTCGACCCGGGTGCCGGTGGCTGTGTCGGTCTCGCCTGCCGATTAGTCGCCGGTGTCGCCCTCCGGGCCGCCGGATTCGAGCCCGTTGGGATAGCGGCCGAAGTTCTGCGTCACCCAGAGCGTGCCGTTGTCCACGGCGATGCCGATGCCGAAGTGGGTGTAGTCGCGGTCGGTCATGTTGGCGTAGTGGCCGGGGCTGCCCACGAGGCCGTCGAAGGAGCGACGCACGGCGCCGCGCAGCGACGTGGGGGCCGGGACCTGCGAGACGTTCTCTCCCACGCGAGTCCAACCGGGGGGCATCTCATCGACGTACGCCGGGTTGTGGTAGAGGCTCTCTTCGGCGCCCATCGTGCGCGACCAGCGACGGGCGACCGCGGCGATGCCCGCGTCGTGGATCAGCGCATCCACGCCCAGGCCGCGGCGCAGCTCGTTCACGAGGTCCGCCATGTACGCCTCGGCGGCTTCCAGTTCGCGCTGGGCCGGGGACCGACCGGCGACCACCGCGGTGGCGTAGGTCAACCCGTCTCGGGTGGCGACGCCGGTTCCGATGTGGGTGCACAGCTCGCAAAGCAGGTTCTCGGTGGCCCGCTCCGCCAGCAACGAGCCGCTCAGCCTCTCGGCCAGGCCGGACACATCGGCGGAGGCCCAAGTCATTGCCGATCTCACGGTGCGCCACAGGTCCCAGTCCGACTTCAGGTGGGGCGCATAGGAGTAGCCGCTCAACCAGTCGCCGGCATCGGCCATCGCCTCCGCCCGCACCTGCGCAGCGGCCGAGAGCGCATCGTCGACAAGCAGCGGAGCCATCCCGGCACGCAACCCGTTGGCGCCGGCCAACACCAGCACCGCCAACCGCTCGCCGAGGTCCACCGCAGGCTGAGTCGTCTCAGTCGTCGTCACCGTGGTTGTCGTCGTGGAGGTCCCGTCGATCGGCGGCAGCAAACCCGATGACGACGTCTCGCCGGCGCTCAGCGTCAGCGGCGTGCTCACCAACCAGCGCCCCGCCGCCGTCCCCGCCGGGAAGAACCGCGCCCGCGGCAACAACCGCTCCCCCCAATCAGAACCCTCCCCGCCACGCCGCTGCAGGGCGAACTCGACACTCCCCGACGCAACCCGCCGAGCCACAATCCGCACAGCCACCTCGGCGGACATGTCGCCGCCGGCGGCAACCTGCAGGATCAGCGGCGTGCTCACCAACCAGCGCCCCACCGCCGTCCCTGCCGGGAAGAACCGCTGCCGGGGCAACAACCGCTCCCCCCAATCAGAACCCTCCCCGCCACGCTGCTGAAGGGCGAACTCGACGTTCCCCGACGCAACCCGCCGAGCCACAATCCGCACCTCATCCCCGCCACCGCCATCAAACCCCTCCTGACCACCAACCCCGGACACGGCCCCGACCAGGGTCGCAACCACAACGACCGCCGAAGCCGCGAACCGAGTCACGAGCCGACCGGCACCGCCCCCGCCAATGCCGATGCGTTCGCTCATCGCGATAGCCCACCGGTGCCGCCAAGCACCGAGCGTCACGCCTCGATCACCTTGTGGCCCGGCTCGGCGCATACCGGCGCCGCGGAGCCGTCAGACCGCGCGCCCATCTCAACTGATCCAAGACGGGCTACAGGTAGCAAAGGACAATCTCGACTGGACGGAGTACCTCCTTCGGACTCACGTGCAACTGTCCGCACCGTCGTGTGTCGACAGCCGTCGCTGTTGACGCACAGTCGATTAGAGGCGCGTGTATGTCGGTTGATCGTCGGCCTCGGCGCGGTGGAGGTCCTCGG
Source organism: Acidimicrobiia bacterium (assembly GCA_021296415.1). Classification (GTDB taxonomy): domain Bacteria; phylum Actinomycetota; class Acidimicrobiia; order Acidimicrobiales; family CATQHL01; genus VXNF01. The sequence goes on from JAGWAL010000004.1 coordinate 45,351, forward strand.
TACTCAACATCACTCGTACAGGTCGCCACACCGAATATGCGGCCGATTGCACCGAGCGGCCCCGCGCCCGCTCACAGCGGTGAGTCCCGCATCCAATGATGTTGATCTGCCGAATATGGAGAGGACATCCACCAGCCGACGAAGTTCGCCAAGTCAAGCGCAAGGTCGGTTTGTCGTTGCCGAGCAAGAACTCCACACCCTCAGCAGCAATTTTAGAACAATCTGCTTCTTCGGTATGCTTCGTCCAACTCACGGGCAAACTCACCCACGTGCTCTTCGTACTCCTTCTTTAGTCTAGGGCATGGAGTCGCTCTGCTCCGTCCGGTCGACTTGTCCGCGCCTGACGGCTCGGCGACCGACGGGTCGTGAACGTCGCGCTCGTGCGAACGCACCCGTTCGAGAACTCAAGGACCGGATGACCGGGGACGGTCTTCCGGTGCGCGTCCGTGGTGGCTCGCGCCGAGGAGGGCCCAGCGGCCCGGCGCGTCGCCGTCGGCGATCTCGGGGGCGGGGGCGTCAGCCGACGCCCCCAGCGAGGGCCCGGGGTCGCCGTGGTTCGGCTTCAGTAGTCTGGGCGGGTGCATGACCTGCTGATTCGCAACGGCACGGTTGTCGACGGCAGCGGTGTGCCGGCGTTCGTGGGCGATGTCGCCGTCGACGGCGGCAAGATCACGGCTGTCCGCGCCGGCGGCGAGGGCAATGGCGGAGCGGGCGTCCGCCGGGTGGTCGACGCCGAGGGGCACCTGGTCCTTCCCGGCTGGGTCGACATCCACACCCACTACGACGGGCAGGCCACCTGGGACCCCGAGATGACGCCATCGTCGTGGCACGGCGTCACCACGGCGGTCTTCGGCAACTGCGGCGTGGGGTTCGCACCGGTGAGGAGCGGCAGCGAGGACTACCTCATCAACCTCATGGAGGGGGTCGAGGACATTCCCGGCACGGTGCTGGCCGAGGGCATCGACTTCTGCTGGGAGTCCTATCCCGAGTACCTCGACGCCCTGGAGGCAATGCCGCGGGTGATGGACGTGGCCGGGCAGCTGGCGCACGGCGCGCTGCGGTTCTACGTGATGGGCGAGCGGGGCGCCGACCACGCCGAGGTGCCCACGGCCGGGGAGTTGGACCGGATCGAGGCACTGACGGCGGAGGCGCTACGAGCCGGGGCGCTGGGGGTCACCACATCCCGGACCCCCAAGCACCGGGCGGCCGACGGCCGCTTGACGCCGTCGCTGTCGGCGGGAGATCCCGAGCTGGCGGCGGTGGCGCGCGGCATGCGCGCCGCCGGTGCGGGCGTGCTGCAGGTCAACTCCGACTTCGGAGCCGGCGAGTTCCAACTCATGCGGGCCGCCGCAGAGCTGGCGGGACGGCCCCTGTCGGCGCTGCTGGTCCAGATGGACGCCTGGCCGGAGCGCTGGCGCGAGACGCTGGCGAACATCGCTGCCGCCAACGCCGACGGCATCGTGGCCAACGGCCAGGTGGGCTGCCGCCCCATCGGCGTGCTGCTGGGCCTGGATGCCACGGTCAACCCGTTCGGCAACCATCCCGCCTACCGCCGGGTTGCGCACCTGCCCGGAGCCGAGCGGGCGGCGCGGCTGCGCGACGATGCGGCACTGCGGCGGGCCCTCATCGACGAGCGGCCCGACGACGGCTACAGCCGCTGGATCGACTACGCCCTGGCGCGCACCTACGAATTCGGCGACGACCTGGACTACGAGCCGCACCCCGATACGTCGGTCGCCGCCCGAGCCGCGGCGGCCGGCCTCAGCCGCTGGGAGCTGGCGCTCGACCTCCTGGCCGCCGGCGACGGCGACGACCTGCTGCTGTACACGTTCGAGAACTACACCGGCGGCAGCCTCGACGACGTGGCCGAGATGCTGGCCGACGAGCACACGATCTGCGGGATCGGCGACGCCGGGGCGCACGTCGGCACGATCTGCGACGCCGCCTACCCCACGTTCCTGCTGACGCACTGGGCACGCGACCGCACACGCGGCAGGCGCTTCCCGCTGGAGTTCCTCGTCAACAAGCAGACCCGCCGCACTGCGCTCGCCTACGGCCTCGCCGACCGGGGGCTACTGGCGCCCGGCCACAAGGCCGACATCAACATCGTGGACTATGACGCCCTGGGGCTGACCCGCCCGCGGGTCGTGCGCGACCTGCCGGCCGGTGGCAAGCGGCTGGAACAGCGCTCGGTGGGATACCGCCACACCTTCGTGTCCGGCATCGAGGTTGCCGCCGGCGGGGAGTTCACCGGCGAGCGCCCGGGTGGATTGATCAGGGGCCCAACCCGGCCGCGCTGAGGGGGACCGCTCCGGCTGCTCGCCCGTCCCGGCGGCGGTTCAACGATTCCATACGGCCACCGTGAACGCCCCCAGCCCGCCCGGGTCGCAGAGGGCCTCCGCCTCGTGCACCCGGCTGCGGGCCTCGAGGGCGCCGAGGTCGCCAATCGCCGCCCGCTCATGCCAGACGGCGCGACCCTCGGCCACCATTTCCTCGATACTCAGGGAGCGCAGGAACGACGCCTGGTCACACACCTCCGCGCCCGGATGTACGGCCCGGACCTGGTCAAAGGGCACCTCGACGGTGATGTCGGCTGCACCAACGTCCCGGAGCGGGTCGTGACCCCGCACACCGGAGCGATAGGTGCGCACCCACTCCCACGACGGCCGCGCCGCAAGCGAGGCACTGGAGTCGGTGTAGTCGATGACCACCAGGCTCCCCCGGCGCAGCAGCGCCAGCGCCCGGCCCACCCACTCGACGGCGCCTTCCGCCAGAGGGATCCTGCCACCCACCGGTGCCTCGTGCGCCAGGGCATCCGCGACCGCCTGTTCCCCCGCCGACAGGGGCCGCAGTTCCTCGGCAAGCGTGTCGGCGCTCGCCGTCCTCACGTACACCTCGGCCCAGCCGTCGGTGGTGCGCTCCAGAAGACGGCACGGCAGGTTGTCCAGCAGTTCGTTGGCGATGATCAGTCCCGCGACCGGCGCGTCAGGCAGGTCATCGAGCGACTCCAGCCGCCGACACGGCCCGGGCGGGTGCTCCCGCAATTCCTCGTGCGCCCGCCGCAGAGCAGCCGATCGCTCGACGAGCAGGTAACGCAGCACTCCGGAACACGCGGGGCGAGCCGCCAGAACGCTCCGCGCCAGAGTCCCGGACCCCGCACCGGCATCCACGAGCATGAAGTCGACCGGCCGGCCCAGCTCCTCCCAGCAGCGATCCGCAAGCCGCGCCACCAGCCGTCCGAACAGCGGGCCCACTTCCACGCTGGTCAGAAAATCCCCGGTCCGCCGCCCGGCACCCCGGCCCGAGGCATAGAACCCGTCCGGCTCGCCATAGAGAGCCAACTCCATGAAGGAATCGAACCGCAGCGGCTCCCCGGGAGTCAGAGAAGGGCGCATGTCGGCGCTCTCCGGAGTTGGATTCCGGCCTTCGCCGGAATGACAGGCGAGGGCGGGGGTGCCGGGGGCCAGCGCAGGCGACCATTCTAGGTCGCCGGAGCGCCACCGGCAGCGCCGCCCGGAGGGGGGCGAGGGCCGTCAGGCGCCGGCGGGTTCCTTGCGGCCGATGTTCACCGGTACCGGGCCCTCGGCGGCGGTCATGGCGGCCAGGTGCATCTCGTTCAACTCCGCATCGAAGAAGAAGCCGTCGTCGAACGGGGCCGGTTTCAGGTCGTCCCACCAGACCGCGGCCGGGTCGTAGGCGGCGAAGAAGATGCGGTTGGTCCAGTCGGCGTTGCGGCCCTGCAGCATCCGCAGGGCGAAGACCTTCTCGCCGTTGACATCCATGATGTCCAGCACCTGGACCTTGCCCGGCGTGGCCGACATGGAGGGCCCGCGCATGGTGCGCCCGAGGCCGGAGACGTCCCGGAAGGCCCCGTTGTAGACCTCCAGGGCCCGCTCCAGCGGCAGTTCGAAGTAGCGCTTCGCTCCCGTGTCGCGCTCCACGAACATGTAGTAGGGGATGCAGCCCAGCTTCACCTGACGTCGGATCATGTCCGCCCAGATCTTCGAGTCGTCGTTCACGTGACGGATCAGCGGCGCCTGGCAGCGGATGACCGCCCCGGTGTTCAGGATGTTGCGCACGGCCTTCTCGGAGGCTTCCGTGGCCAGCTCCACCGGATGGGAGTAGTGGCCCATGATGGCGAGGTGCCGCCCGGCGGCAACGATGTCGTCGAAGAGCCGCAGCGTCTCCTCCGCGTCCTTGTCGTCGACGAAGCGGTGCGGCCAGTAGGCCCCCGCCTTGGTGCCGATGCGGATGGTGAGGCGCTCGAACTCGGGCTCCAGCAGCG
>JAGWAL010000047.1 GCA_021296415.1 Acidimicrobiia bacterium
GCCATCGAGGCGTTGCTGGCCGGCGCCACGGGCGACGAGATGGCCACCGCCGCCCGCCTGCTGGCCGACGGCGGGCAGGTGGTGCTGGCGGCGCGGCTGTTCGGCACCGCCCTGGCGGCCGACCCCGCCAACGTGCGGGCGCTGGTGGGCCGCGGCGCCCTGCTCACCGCGCCGGAATTCGCCGCCTTCGAGGATCTGCTCACCGAGGGGTTGCGCGCCCTGGACCGCGCCGTCGAACTGGCCCCCGACGATCCCGAAGCCCGCTTCTGGCGGGCGCTGGCCGCCGCCCGCCTGGGCCTCTTCGACGAGGCCCTGGCCGACCTGGACCACCTGGCGACGCTCGACGTGCCGCCCGGCCTGCTGGCCGAGGCGGCCCGCCTCGGCGACGAGGTCCGCGCCGCCGCCGAGGGCCAGTAGCCGGTTCCCCGCCGGGCCCGGGGGAGCGACGCCGCGATCCGGAAACTCGCCGGCGCGGCCTGCTAGTTTCAGCAGGGAGTATTTCGTCGAAACAGACGGTTGGCGCTGCTTCGTGTTGTGGCGATCGCCCGCTGCCGGAAGGCTTCACGAACCGACGATCGCCGGCTCTCCCGGTTCGCTGACGGAGGCCCGCAGGGAGCAGTCGCCATGATCCGGAATCCGCCTACGAGACTCCGGCGGGTGGCCCTGGCGGCAGCCGCCGTGGCCCTCGTGGCGATGGCCTGCGGTGGTGATCCGGCTGCCGAGCCGCCGCCCGCCGAGCCGGCCGCGCGCGCACCGGAGCCGGCGAGTTCCCCACCCGAGCCGCCGACGGAGACCGCTGCCCCCTCGCCGCCGCCCGAGAGCCCCCCGGAGCCGCCGCCGGAGCCGGAGAGCCTTCCTGCGGAGCCGCTGGAGATCCTGGTCGACGCCGACACCGTCTGGCGGGACGTCTTCGACGCTCTCGGCGCCGCTGAGCGGTCCTGCATCCGGAGCGAGGTGGGTGACGACGTGCTGGATTCGCTCCTGGAACGGCCACTCGCCTCCGAGACTGACACCGAGGAATGGGAGGTGTCGATCTTCACGTGTCTCACGCCGGACAACGCCCGGTCGCTGTTCCTGGCCGGCATGATCGCGGGACTGCAGGAAGGGATGGACATGGGGGAGTTGGGCGACGAGGAGATGTCCTGCCTGCGCGATCTGGTGGCGGAACTCGATGTCGCCACCCTGGTGGCCGAGGAGTACGCCGGTGACGATTCCACGCTCCTGGAGGTCGGGACGGTCCTGATCGGTTGCGTTCCGGATCTGTTCCTCGGTCCGATGCTCGCCGACATGGGCGTGGACGTGGCGGACTTGAGGGAGGATGAGGTGGACTGCCTGCGGGACTGGATGTCCTCCGTGGACTGGGCCGCGGTGGGGAGCGCAGAGAGTGACGCCGAGTCCTTCAGCGCGCTCGAGGCCAACCTGCTGGATCTGTTCAACTGCCTAACGGAGGGATTCGGTGAGCCGGGTTCGCAGGACGGCGGCGCGGGCGACCACGCCGACCGGACCGACGAGGCCACGGCGCTGCCCGTCGGCGAGCCGGTGCAGGGCGCGCTGGACCATTTCGGCGATCTGGACTTCTACACCTTCGAGGCGGTGGAGGGCGAGGCCTACCTGGTGGAGGTGACGCTGGAGTCGCTGGAGGACTCGGTGCTGTCCCTGTACGACGCCGACGGATGGGAACTGGCGTTCAACGATGACCGCGACGAGGAGTCCTTCGGATCACTCATCTCCTGGACGGCGCCCGAATCGGGGAGCTACTACGTGGAGGTCGGAAGCTACGACGGCTCCGGCCTGGGCTCGTACACGCTGTCCGTCACCACGGAGTAGCGCGACCGGGCTTCGGGCGGCCTCGCGGCGGGCCGCCTAGCGGGCGACGCTGTGCGGCTTGCGCGGCGTCTTGGCGTAGGCGGCGGCAACCAGCCTGCCGCCGTCGCTGGCGATGGTCCACACCGAGCCCTTGGCGTTGCCCCGCCGGCCGTTTATGGCCGTCCCCGTGAGTTCCAGCAGCCGGATGACGCCGGGGATGATGTCGCCGTGGCTGCACAGCACCGCCTCGGTGCCGGCCAGCGTGTGCATCAGGGCAAGCGCCGCCCGCTCGTCGGCGCCCTCGGCCAGGGCGTCGTGCGACTCCACCGCCACCCCGATCCGGTTGGCCAGGGGCTCCACCGTCTGGCGACACCGCGGGTAGGGGCTGGAGAGCACGCGGGTCACGCCGGCATCACCCAGGCGCTCGGCGATGCGGGCGGCCTGGCGCCAACCGTCCTCGCTGAGTTCGCGCAGGTGATCGACGGGCGAGTACGGGTTGCGACTACCGGCGTCCGCGTGCCGGACGAGATACAGGGTCACTCGGCGGATCTCCGAAGAAGGGGCTCAGCGGCCCGCAATCCTACGAGCGACCACCTGCGCGCACTACCGCAATCCACACGGTCCTGCGCGGACTCGTCCACCCGGACGACCACTGACGACCGAGGGCGGGGACCGGGGGCCGGGCTGCGACGCCTTTGGCCCGCCATGAAGGAGCAGAGCGGCACCGCGGCCCCCGCCCGGGCTGCCACGGACCACCGGGGGTGGGGGTGCCGGGGGCGAGCGCAGGCGTGTCATTTTCGGAGGCCGCCGGAGCGCCACCGGCGCGCCCGCCGGAGAACCACCGCGGCGGGGACGCGGGCGGCCACCTGTAGCCTGCGTTCACCGGTGTCGACGGCGCCGGCGGCGACGTTGGAGGTTCCCCGTGCCCGCCACCAAGGTGCCCACGAACGAGCAGGTTCTCGAGGCCCTCGACGGGGTCGACGACCCCGAACTGCACCGCAGCATCGTCGAGTTGGACATGGTCAACAGCGTGCGCATCTCGCCGCGCGGGGTCGTGGAGGTGGAGGTCGCCCTCACCATCGAGGGCTGCCCGATGCGCTCGGAGATCACGAACCGGGTCTCGGCCGCGGTCAACGCCCTGCCCGGGGTCCGCGATGTCCGCGTGGAGTTGGGCGTGATGACCGACGCCCAGCGCACCGCCCTGCGCGAGCGCCTCATCGGCGATCCCTCCGCCACGGCCGGCTCGAGCCCCGCCCATGGCCACGCCGAGGGCCGCGCCATCCCCTTCGCCGATCCCGCCTGCCGCACCCGCTGCCTGCTGGTGGCCTCGGGCAAGGGAGGCGTCGGCAAGTCCTCGGTCACCACCAACCTGGCGGTGGCCCTGGCGACGCGCGGCCGCAACGTGGCGGTCGTGGACGCCGACGTATGGGGCTTCTCGATCCCCCGGATGCTCGGCATCGACCGTGCGCCGGTGGTCATCGACGAGATGCTCGTGCCGCCGGAGGCCCACGGGGTGCGCTGCATCTCCATGGGTTTCTTCGCCGCGGAGGACCAGCCGGTCATCTGGCGCGGGCCCATGCTGCACAAGGCGTTGGAGCAGTTCCTCACCGACGTCTGGTGGGACGATCCCGACTACCTGCTCGTGGACCTGCCGCCGGGCACGGGCGACATCTCCATCTCGCTGGCGCAGTACCTGCCGCGCAGCGAGGTCTACATCGTCACGACTCCCCAGGCGGCGGCGCTGAGCGTGGCTCAGCGGGCGGGATTCATGGCCAAGCGAGTGCAGCTGACCGTCAGGGGCGTCATCGAGAACATGTCCTGGTTCACCGGTGACGACGGGAAGCGCTACGAGCTGTTCGGCGCCGGTGGCGGCGCCGAACTGGCACGGCGGCTGGAGGTGCCCCTTCTGGGGCAGGTGCCCCTGGTGGTGGAATTGCGATCGGGCGGCGACTCGGGCAGCCCGGTTGCGGCGATCGATCCCGACGGCGAGGCGGGGCGGGCGTTCGCTGCCATCGCCGAGGAGGTCGACGTGGAGTTGGCGCCGACGCGCCGCTACAACCCCGGCCTCAAGCTGATCGACTGAGCGCGGGGCGGACCGGGCTCAGTCGTGCTGAGGCCCGCTCAGGGCCGGCTACGGCGTCGCAGCCGGTGTCGCTCGTCCTCGGTCGTGCCGCCCCACACGCCGGAGTCCTGGCGGGTGTTGATGGCGAAGGCCAGGCACGGCTCGCGGGCCGGGCACTGCCGGCACACGGCCTTGGCGCTGCGGATCTGCTCGACCGCGGGGCCGGTCGTGCCGATCGGGAAGAAAAGCGCAGGGTCGCTGTTGCGGCACGCGGCGAGCAGGCGCCAGTCGGTGCCGTCCGGCGACGCTACGGGCAAGGTGAGTGCCAACAGGCCCTCCCGGTGGCGCTGGTGAGTACGGTTTGGCGCGAGCGTTGTCGGTCGCGCCGGAAGGTCAGGCCGAAAACGATACCGATCGACTGTGGAAAGTTCAAGATCGCCTGTGGGAAGATTGGGTACAACCTGTCGGCGACCGCGGCATGCACGGCCGCAGGGAGGGTTGTGAGAGCGGCGGGCACGAGCAACGAGTGGCGGCGCCGGCGCCGCGCCGGCCCGTGACGCTGGTGGTCGCGCACCGGGGGGCCTCGGTGGGCGCACGGCAGAACACCGCCGAGGCGTTCCGCCGCGCCCGCGACCTCGGCGCCGACTGGGTTGAACTCGACGTGCGGCGCACGGTCGACGATGTCCTCGTCGCCCACCACGACGCCCACCTGCCCGACGGCCGGCTCGTGGCGCGGACGCCGCTCGACGAGCTGCCCCCGTGGATCCCGCCGCTGGCGGAGGCGCTGGAGGCCTGCGAGGGCATGGGCGTCGTGGTGGAGATCAAGAACGATCCCGCCGAGGTCGGCTACGACGGCGACAACGCCATCTCCGTCGCCGTGGCCGGGTTGGTGTCGGCCTACCGCCCCTACGACGAGGTCATGATCTCGTCGTTCAATGCCGCCACGATCCAGCGGATCCGCCACGTCGACTCGCGCCTGCCGACCGCCCTCATCATGTTCGACCCCGTCGTCGTGGCGCAGAGCGTGGACCGCGCCGCCGCCGCCGGGCACGCGGCGATCCACCCGTACCACACCGCCGTCGACGCCTCCCTGCTGCGCCGGGCGCACCGGGCGTCGGTGGCCGTGTGGGCCTGGACGGTCAACGATCCCGGCGACATCGAGGCGCTGGTTCGCCTCGGCACCGACGGCATCATCACCGACGACTGCCCGGCGGCGCGTGCGATCACCGCGCGGGTCGCCGCCGACGGTTGACGGGCCGTCAGTAGCCGAAGGGCAGCACCAGCCGCAACGCCTCGGGCCGGTGGTGCAGGCGCAGGTTCATCAGCCTGCCGGCGAAGTCGCCGTCCACCTGCACGGGCACCGGCCGGTGGCCGATGACGCGCAGTTCGGTGAGCCCCTCGGCATAGTCCACCTCCCCGCCCGCCGCCACGCCGCCGTCGGTGCGCAGCGCCTGCAGCGCCAGCCGGCCGAGGCCCTTGGCGGTGAAGTCGCGCACCGACAGCAGCGCCAGGGGCTCCCCCAGCGAGGCGCGCGGTGCCAGATTCAGCGGCTTCGTGCCCAGGTAGGTGTAGGGGTTGGTGTTGAGGCACACGGCGAAGTAGCCGTCGTCGATCCGGCGGCCGTCGGGCAACTCCAGAGCGAAGTACGGCGAACCGTGGTCGATGTGCCGCAGCCAGGTGACCACCGTGGAGTACACGAACAGGGCGTGGTTCAGGGTGCGTTTCAGGTCGCTGCGACGCTCCACGCGTTCCACGACGGCGGCGTCGAAGCCGATCCCCACGTGGAACAGGAAGTAGCGCTGGTTGACCGCCCCCAGGCCCACGCGCTCGATCCCGCCGCCGTCCAGCGCCCCCAGCACGGCCTCGGCCGCGTCGATGGGCTCGTCGGGCAGCCCGAGGGTGCGGGCGAACACGTTGGTGGAGCCGCCGGGCAGGATCCCCAGCGCCACGTCGGTTCCCACGAGGCCGTTGGCGGCCTCGTTCAGCGTCCCGTCGCCGCCCAGCACCACCACCGCCTCGGCGCCCCGGTCGGCTCCCCGGCGGGCGAGCGCGGTGGCGTGGTGACGCCGCGTCGTGATCGCCACCGACACGTCGTGGCGCGCCGAGAGGATGCGGTTCACGACGACCCGGGTCCGGGGCGACACCGAGGACGCGGAGGGGTTGACGATCAGAAGCAGCTTCAGGTTCGGCTCCTCTCGAGAGCCCGTGCCCGTCCCGCGACGCTAGCGCCAGGGTCCCGCCGGACCACAATCGCTTGTGGGCGGCTGTGCGGGCGGTGATCCGGGGTGCCGCTCTGCTCCTTCGTGGCGGGCCAAAGGCGTCGCAGCCCGGCCCCCCGGCTCCCCGCTCTCGCTTGTGGGCGGCTGTGCGGGCGGTGATCCGGGGTGCCGTTCTGCTCCTTGGTGGCGGGCCAAGGGCGTCGCAGCCCGGCCCTCCGGCTCCCCGCCCTCGCTTGTTTTTCGGCCGGGGCGAGAGACGGACTCGGCGCCGGCGGCGCCCACCCGGGCCGGGGCCGTCGGGCGCGTTGTAATCGGGTTGGCCGAGCAGCAGACTCTGACGGTGCGAATTGCCGTTTGCGTGAAGCAGATCCCCGATCCGGCCAATCCCGGCAAGCTGGATCCGGACACGAGGACCCTGGTCCGTGACGAGAAGCTCATCCTCGACGAGTCCGACTCCTACGGCGTCGAGATGGCCTTGCAGATGGCCGAGGCAACCGGCGGTGAGGTGGTGGCGGTGTCCATGGCGCCCAACGAGGAGTTCGGCGGCCTGCGCACCGCATTGGCCATGGGTGCCGACCGGGCCATCCTCATCAGCGATGAGGCCCTCGCCGGCAGCGACGCCCTCGGCACGGCGAAGGTCTTGGCCGCGGCGATGCGCCGCGCCGAGCCCGACCTGATCCTGGCGGCGACCGAGTCCACCGACGGCTACACGGGCACGGTGCCCGCCCAGATCGCCGAGTTGCTCGGCCTGCCGTCGGTCACGTTCGCCAAGTCGGTCGACCTCGGCGACGGCGAGGTGACCGTGCAGCGCCAGACAGAGGCCGGTTACGACGAGGTGGTGTGCCCCCTCCCGGCGGTGCTGTCGGTGACCGCCGGTGTGGTGGAGCCGCGCTACCCCTCCTTCAAGGGGATCATGGCGGCCAAGTCGAAGCCGGCCGACCGGCTCGGCATCGCCGATCTGGGGATCGAAGCGGGCGACGTCGGCTGGGCCGGCGCCCGCCAGGAGATCGTCGAGGTGGCGCCCGTGCCGGCCCGCGAGGCCGGCGAGATCGTTACCGACGCCGGCGACGGCCACGAGCGCATCGTCGCCTTCCTCGAAGAACTCAAGATCCTCTAGGGAGGCCGTCATGGGTGTCGGGACCGTCTGGGTGCACGTCGAGCCCGCCGACGGCGGCGTGGCGTCCATCTCGCTGGAACTGCTGGCGGCGGCGCGTCGCTTCGGTGAGCGCGTCGAGGCCGTCTGCGCGGGAGGCGACCCCGAAGCGGTGAGCGCCGCGGTGGGCGAGCACGGGGCGGCGCTGCTGCGCCACGTGGCGTGCCCCGGCGAGGCGCTGGTCGGGCCGGTACTGGCCGCCTCGCTGGCCGCGGCCGCCGGCGACGAGGCGCCCGCGGCGATCCTTGCGGCGACCACCTACGACGGGCGTGACGTGGCGGGACGTCTCTCGGCCCGTCTGGACACCCCGGTCATCACCAACGTCACCGAACTGGCGGTCAGCGACGGTGCCCTCGTCGGCATCGAGCCGATCTTCGGCGGCACCGTCAACGTCCACACCCGCTTCGGCGCGCCGGCCGGACCGCACGTCTTCCTGATCCGCCCCAAATCCTTCCCGGCCGAGCCCGTGGACGGGTTGCCGGCGCAGGTGGTCGACCTGCCGGCCGTCGAGGTCGGCGCCGCGGGTGCCGCCCGCGTGGTCGGGCGCCACACCGAGACCTCCACGGGGCCGAAACTCGACGAGGCCGCCGTGGTGGTGTCGGGCGGCCGCGGCCTCGGCGAG
>JAGWAL010000005.1 GCA_021296415.1 Acidimicrobiia bacterium
GCTGGCGGCCCGCGAGCGCGGGCTCGGTACCTGCTGGACGACCCTGCACCTGGCCTACGAGCGTGAGACGGCGGAAATCCTCGACATCCCCTACGACAAGGTGCGCCAGTTCGCCCTGATCCCGGTGGCCTACACGATCGGCACCGACTTCAAGCCCGCCGGACGCGGCGGCATCGACAACGTCGTCAGCTGGAACCGCTGGAGCCGCTGACGACCCGCAGAGCCGTCGAGCCGTCGCCCTCGGGCCAGCGAAACCGAAGATCGCGATCGCCGCGGCGCGGGCGCGGCCATGGCACGGTCGCGGGCACCCCGGCGAGTACGGTCTGAGGCAGTGGGTCGTTCGCCGCCATGGTTACGGGCGGGGACGACCCGTGCGGCTTCACGAAGCCGTGCCCGGGCCGCCGCGCCCCGGCTGATCCTTTGCGCGACAAGTGCTCTCCTCGTGGTGTTCGCAGTCCCCGTCACGCTCTCGGACGGGGGCGCCCCGGCCTCCCCCGAAGCTGTGGCGCCGTCGCTGCTCCCGTGGTCGGCTGCTCGTGCCGCCACGGGTGGGAGCACCCCGGCGCCGGTCGGCGTCAGTGGGGTACCGGCCCGGGATCTGTCACCGCTCCCGGACCCTGAGCCCGGTCCGCCCACGGCCGACCGGGCAACGGTTGCTCGCCGCCCCGCGTTCGTGCGCGGCGCGGCGCGGAGCGGGGACGGTCTCATCGCCGCCTCCCGGGGTCGCACCTGTGCCGTGCGCCCCGACGGTGGCGTCACGTGCTGGGGTCAGGACGGCATCCGCGAGCGGCTCAGCGCCGCCGGCCTGAACAACGTCGTGGCCGTCAGCACCGGTGACCATCCTCACCAGGAACTCCACGTCTGCGCACTGCATGGGAACGGAAGGGTGTCATGCTGGGGGTCGGGCATCCAGGGGCAACTCGGGCGAGGCGATCGCCTCAGCGGTTACCTCCCCGAACCGGTGCCGCGGATCTACGACGCGGTGGCGCTGGCCGCCGGATCCGACCACACATGCGTTGTGCACGCCGGTGGGGACGTCTCCTGCTGGGGCTCGGGATCGCTGGGCCAACTCGGCGGTGTGGCGGTCGCCGCGGCGAGCAGGCCGCAGCGGGTTCCCGGCCTCGACAACGCGGTGAGGATCGACGCCGGACCCTCATCCACCTGCGCGATCGAAGCCGACGGCGCGCTCTGGTGCTGGGGGCTGCGAGGCGGCGCCGGCATTGCCGGCGCTTTCGAGCCCGCAAGGGTGGGAGGACTCCCCGGCGTGGTGTCGGTCTCCACCGGCCGGGACGAGACGTGCGCGGTCACCGTCGCCGGCCGGGTCTATTGCTGGCCGGTCGCCGCGATTCCCCGACCGGCCCCGGTCGGCGGGATCTCCGATGCCACCGCCGTCGCGGTGGGCGACGGCGGTGCCTGCGCCGTGCACGCCGACGGCGGCGTGTCGTGCTGGGGTGCGAGGAACGCCGCGGGACAACTCGGCAGCGGCGGCACGGCGCCTCAACCGCGGCCTTCGCGGGTCGCCGGAATCGCCGACGCGGTCGCCGTTACGCTGAGTTCGGGATCGTCGCGAATCTCACCGCACACCTGCGCCGCCCACGAGAACGGCTCGTACTCCTGTTGGGGAGGGAACGGGGTCGGGCAGTTGGGCGATGGAACCCGCCGGGCGAGATCCACGGCGGCGCCCGTGGTCGGACCGGAGGACGTGCCGGAGGATCGGATCCCACACGATCCGACCGATCTGTTGCGGACATGGCTGGACGAGGCCGTCCGGGAACGGGAGACCGAAGCGCCGTGGCTGCGCGCCGCCTGGGATCACGTCCGCGACCGAACCTCCGCTTCACCGGGCGCGAGCTTCCGGGGATCCGTCCAGCCGTCCTGCCACCTCAGCGGCGGATCCCTGGTGTGCCAGGCCGACAGCATGGAGATCGTCGAGATGACCTTCGAAACGGTCGTCCACGAGTTGGCGCACGTCTACGACAGCACCACGGAACTGGTGTCGGGCCGAGCCTGGGGAGGCGTCCAGCTCTACTTCGCGGTGACGTATCCGCACTGCTTCGTGGACGGCGGGCAGCAACCAGGTGTGGAGATTCTCGCCGACACGATGACCCACCTCGTCGAGCCGACGGCGTGGCTGGCGTATTACGCCTCCGGGTGCAGTGACTTGGAGATCAGGCCCACGAGTGAGGCGGAGGAGGTCATCCGCGCCGGCCTGGCCGGGCAGGTGCCGGACTGGTACCCGGACACGGTCACCAGCGGCGCCGAACTGTGGACCCTGTTGCGGCGGCTCCTGTCGGCGAGAATCCTGGCCAATCTGGCGGACGAGTTCGGCGGGTTGTGCTCCACGGACTGGGTCCGCTACCCGCTGGACTGGTCCCTGGTCCCCCCGGAGAGCAGGAACCCCTTCCGCGACGGCGGCTGCTAGCCACGCAGTGCAGCGGGCTCCGTGCGAGCGATCCTCGCCGCTGCTGGCAGCCCTCCGGCCGCCGCGACCCCGAGCGGCCATTCCGGCTGGACGGCTCAGGCCAGGGCGTATTCGTCGGCGCGCTCGTCCCCGGCGGGCTCGCAAACAACCTCGCCCACGCCGACGAGGTGGATGAGGTGCGCCAGGACGGAGCGCTCGGCTGCGGGGTGCAGGAGCTTCGGGGTGTCGGTGTAAATCCGGGATCGTCGCCGGGCCGTCGCGCAGGCAACGGAGGATCTGGCTCGTGCGGCGGTGACGGTGTGCCAGGAGTGCTCCGGCGTAGCGCAGCGGTGAGCTGATGGGCGGGCCGTGCGTCGGCCAGTACAGCTCGTCCCGGTGGCCGCGGTCGATGAGCAGTTGCAGGCTCGCCAGGTAGTCATCGAGATTGCCGTCGGGAGGCGGGATGATCGTGGAGGACCAGCCCATGACGTGATCGCCCGTGAAGACGCCCCGCTCCTCGGGGAGGGCGAAACACAGATGGTTGGAGATGTGCCCCGGCGTGTGCAGGCACTCGAGGGTCCAACCCTCGCCGGCCAGCACGTCGCCGTGCGCCAGCGCGACGTCCGGTTCGAAATCCCAGTCGCCCGGCTCCTCTTCCACTGCCGACCCGGCCCCACCACCCCGGCGGGCGTCGATGGCCGGGTGCGGGCCGAATCCGAGGATCGGCGCACCGGTGGCCGCGGCGAGGACACGGCTGGCGGGGGAGTGGTCGCTGTGGGTGTGCGTGATGCAGATGTGCGTCACCGTGCGACCCTCCAGGGCGCGCAGCAGGGAGGTGACGTGGGCGTCGTCGTCGGGCCCGGGGTCGATGACGGCAACCCGCTGCCCGCCCACGATGTACGTGCCGGTGCCGGCGAACGTGAAGGGACTGGGGTTCGGCGCGGTCACCCGTTCCACGAGCGGCGCAACCCTCACGGCGTCGCCGTAGGCGGGATCGTGGTCGGTGGCGAGCAACGCCTCGAGGGGATCAGCCGCAGCAGTTGCCGGCGCTCCCGTGGTCGGCGCCGGATCGGGCGGGGTGCGGTCTGCGGCCATGGGGCGCCTTCTGGGCTCGTCCTCGGAGAGCACCGAGACTACCGGTGAGGGTTCGATCGCCATCGCCGGCAGCCACCGCGGGCAGTTTCATTCGTGTGTGCGCCACCGGGACGCTGCCGCCGGCATTCCGTTCACGGAGGGAAGGTGCTGCGCGCGCTGAGCGCTAGGTTCGCGGGGGTGAGTTCTGCACCCCCGTACCTCCAGCCCGGCCGGATCGGTTCGCTGACGCTTCCCAACCGCCTCGTGCGGGGGGCCACGTCGGAGACGATGGCGTCGGCGAGCGGCGTGGTCTACGACTCGTTCGTGGAGCTGTACCGGCGTCTCGCCGAAGGGGGAGCGGGGCTGCTGCTGACGGGGCACATGTACGTGGATCCCCGCGGGCAGGCCAGCGCCAACCAGACGGGTATCCACGACGACAGGGTCATCCCCGGCCTGCGGCGGGCGACCGAGGCGGTGCACGAGGCCGGCGGTCGGATCTTCGCCCAAATCGGTCACTGCGGCAGCCAGACGATGATGTCGAGCATCACGCCGGTGGCTCCGTCGCCCGTCCCGAACGCCATGTACACCATCCAGCCCGTCGAGTTGACGAGCGCCGAGATCCGCGAGTTGGTACAGGCGTTCGGATCGGCCGCCGGACGAGCGGCCGAGGCCGGCTTCGACGGCATCCACATCCACGGAGGCAACGGCTACCTCATCTCGGAGTTCTGCTCGCCGCACGCCAATACGCGCGACGACGAATGGGGCGGCGACGCCGAGCGCCGGAGTCGTTTCTTCTTCGAGGTCGCCGAGGCGGTGCGCGCCGCGGTCGGCGACGAGTTGCCCGTGACCGCCCGCTTGAGTGTTGAGGACTCGGTCCCCGGTGGGCTGCAGCGCGAGGAGTCGCTGGAACGTGCCCGGGGCCTGGCCGAGCGGGGCATCGACGGTTTCGAGACCACCTACGGGGTGATGCGCAGCTACTTCGAAAACATCCGCCCCTACGTCGCCGTGGGGCGGGCCCAGGCCTGGCGCAACCTGCTGGTCCAGCGAGCCCGACAGCCGGCCGGCGTCGAGGCCTACTACCGCCCATTCGCCCGCGCCGTCAAGGACGCATCGGGCCGACCGATCATCCTCGTCGGCGGCGTCCGCACCACAGAGACGATGACCGACATACTCGAGTCCGGCGACGCCGACTTCCTGGCCATGGCCCGCCCGTTCATCCGCGAGCCGGACCTCGTCCGCAAACTCGAGGCCGGCCGCACGGGCGGTGTCGAGTGCGTCTCCTGCAACATGTGCCTGGCCCACGACGGCTTCGACCCCCTCCGCTGCTGGCGCGACAGCCCCCGAGCCGTCGCCGTCCACATCCGCAAGCACTACTGGACCAACCGACGCAAGGGGCAGTGACACTCACCGCAGAAGCGGCCGTTGTGTGCCTAGAGGCCAGCCACTCCCGAAACCCGCGGCACGGGTTCCCCGGGAGCAACATATACTTTACATAACGGACATTTCCGGCGGTAGTCGGAGATGTCCGGGGCCGAGAGCGCGCGCTAGTCGGACGTGTCGGCGCGCAGCAGACTCACGCCGGCGGGGTCGAGGGTGATGCGGTAGTCCCTGCCTGCGCTGACATCGGCGGGGACGTAGGCCTCCAGCGGGGGTGCGCCGGGGATGCCGAACGTGGCGACGGAGCGGTCGCCCACCACTCGCAGGTCGCTCAGGTGGGCGCGGATACCCGAGGATCCGCTGGGACGCACCGCCTCGGGGCGGATCAGCAGGCAGAACCCTTCTCGCGGTGGTTCGGTGCCGGCACTTGCAGCGAGGGCCACGATTCCCCACGGCGTCGGGATGTCCCCACCGCCGGTGTGTGGCACTCGCCCTTCGGGTGGCTGCCACACGGTTCCCAGACCGAGGAAGGTGGCGGTCCAGGCGTCGCGTGGGTCGGCGTGCAATTGCTTCGGTGTGGCGGTGCGGCGGATGCGGCCGTCGCGCATGAGGGCCACCGTGTCGGCGATGGCGAACGCCTCGGCGTGGTCGTGGGTGACGTGGATGGCCGTCTGACCCAGGTCGCAGAGGATGCGCCGGACATCGCCCACCAGGCGGTCGTGCAGGGGACGATCGAGAGCCGTGAAGGGCTCGTCGGCGAGGAGCAGTCTCGGCTCGGGCGCCAGGGCGCGGGCCAGGGCCACGCGCTGGGCCTCCCCCCCGGAGAGGGTCGCCACGCTGCGCCGCTCGTACCCGTTCAGGCCCACCATCGCCATCACCTCGGTGACGCGGCGCCGGCGTTCGTCTGCGGGGACGCCCTGCATGCGCAGTCCGAACGTCACATTGGCGCCCACGTTGCGGTGTGGCAGCAGGGCATGGTCCTGGAACACCATGCCGAAGCGGCGCCGGTGTGTGGGGACGGGGTGCAGGTCCTCCCCTGCCCAGTGGACGGAACCGGCATCGGCGGTGAGCAATCCGGCCACGGCCCGCAGCAGTGTCGTCTTGCCGCAGCCGCTCGGCCCCAGAAGGGCCAGGACCTCGCCACGACGCACCGACAGTTGGAGATCGCGCAGAATCTCGTGGCCCTCGAGGGACACCGAGAGACCGCGAACCTCCAGGCCCTCTCCCCCACTGTGGTCGGTGGCGTTCATTTCAGAAGTCGGCCGCGCCGGCGGGGCGGAGGCGGTCGATCAGGAGCACGGCGGCGGCGGCCATGACCAGCAGTATCACGCTCATGGCCATGGCCTGCCCGAAGGCCGCCTCACCGGGGCGCCCCAGGAGGCGGAAGATGGCGATGGGGACCGTGGGCCGCTCGGGGCGGACCACGAAGGCGGTGGCGCCGAACTCCCCCAGAGACACCGCGAAGGCGAAACCCGCTCCCACGGCCAGGCCGCGCAGCGCCAGGGGCAGATCCACCTCGCGCTTCACCCGGGCCGGCCGCGCTCCGAGCGTCGCCGCCGCCTCGCGCAGCCGAGGACTCACCGCGGCCAAGGCCGGCGTGACGGAGCGGATCACGAACGGCATGCCGATCAGCGCGTGCGCGATCGGCACCAGCCACCAGGACAGGCGTAGATCCAGCGGCGGGCTGTCCAGTACGAGGAGCATCCCGAATCCCAGGATCACCGCCGAGGTGCCCAGGGGCATCAGGAAGGCGCCCTCCAGTGCTGCTGCGCCGCGTTTGCGCCTGCCACTGACCGCCACCGCCACCAGCAGGCCTCCGATTGTGGCGATGACCGTGGCGGTCGCGGCGAACTCCAGGGAGTGGCGGATCGCCGCCAGGGGCGACACGAACAGGGCCTGCAGGCGCTCGCTGCTCTCCCCCAGCCGCCGGTAGTTCTCGAGCGTGTAGGTCCCGCCGCTGCGCAATGAGCGCTCCACCAGCATCGCCAGCGGCAATCCCACGACGGCGGAGGCCACCCCGAGCGTCCCGGCCAGGAGCACACGGTCAGCGGCGCCGCGCACACGTCGGGCGGTGTCGGTGCGGAGACGCTCGGCGACCTGCCGGCGGCGTTGCCAGAGCGTTGCTCCCACGACGAGCAGCAGCACGCAGAGCAACTGCAGCAGCGCCAGCGCCGCAGCGGTGTCGAACTCCAAGCGCTGGACGGCGAAGCGCCAGATCTCGGTGTCCAGCGTTGCCCGGCGCGGCCCTCCCAGAATGAGAATCACGCCGAACGATGTGAAATTAAATAAGAATACGATTGCAGTCACAGCACCCACCGCGGGCGCCAGGCGCGGTAGCGTGACCGCGCCGAAGACCCGCAGCGGGCTCGCTCCCAGGACCGCGGCGGCCTGTTCGGGAGCGGGATCCAACTGCGACCAGTAGGCCGCCACCGAGCGGGCGATGATCGCGTAGTTGAAGAACACGTGGGCCGCCAGGATCGCCCACACCGTGTGATGGAACCGGTCTGCGAGGCCGAAGCGGTCCATGAGCGACAGGAAGGCCGCGGCCACCACCACCGTCGGCAGCACGAACGGCACCACCAGCAGGGCATGTACCAGCCGGCGGCCGCGGAAGCGCAGGCGCGCCAGCACCGCCGCGGTGGGCAGCGCCGCCACAAGGCAGAGCCCGGTGGAGGCAAGCGCCTGCCAGGTGGTGAACCAGAGAACGTCGGTCGTAACGGGGTTCCGCCAGGTCGCCAGAAGCACCCCGGCGTCGAAGCTGCGGACCAGCACGCCGACCAGCGGGTACAGGAAGAAGACCCCGATGAAGGCCGCCGGCAATGCTGCCAGGGCGACGGGAGCGATGCGCGCCCGCCGTGCCCGCGGTCCACGGACGCGGCCTCGACGCCGGCCGGTACCGGCTCCGGCATTGCCGCCTGTCCTCTCGCCGGCGTGCCTGGTGGCCATGAGCAAAGGAGGCGACGTGCGGGAGATCAGACCGCTGCCGGGCAGTGCAGGCACCGCAACAGCGCAGCCGGTGCAGCGTGGATCCCGGCCTCCGTCGGTCTGGCGGTGGACGCGGCTTCGGACTTCGGCGCCACTCCCCTACCGCAGCACGATCTCCACCCAGCGGCGGGTCCAGTTGTCACGCTCGGTGGCGATGAGCGCCGGATCCAGGCTCAGGGGCTCGGGCACCGCCACGGCATGGGTGGCGAAGACCTCGGGGACCTGCGCGGTGCCGCTTGCCGGGAACACGAACATGTTCAGCGGGATGTCCTCCTGAAAGGTGTCCGAAAGCATGAAGTCCACGAAGGCCTGCGCCCCGGCGAGGTTCGATGTCCCGGCCAGGATGCCGGCGAACTCGATCTGGCGGAAGCAGCCGTCGGTCAGGACGCCGGTGGGCGGCGAATCCGTCGGCGGGTCGGCGAAGAGCACCTCGGCGACGGGGCTCGTGGCGTAGGAGGTGACCAGGGCGCGGTCGCCGCCACCGGCCACGAACTCCCCGAAGTACGCCTCGCTCCAGCCGGCCGTCACCGACACGCCCCCCGCGCGCAGGCCCGTCCAGTAGTCCTCCCAACCGTCCACACCGAACGCCGCCACCGTTGCCAGCAGGAACGCCAGACCCGGCGAGGAGGTCTCGGGGTTCTGCGTGACGAAGGACCCCGCGTGCCGGGGATCGGCGAGATCCTCGAGGGTCTCCGGGGGCGGCCCGTCGGTGGCGTCGATCCAGTAGTTCACGCACACGTCGCCGTAGTCGATGGGGGTGACGCGGTCCTGAGGGTCGAGTTGCAACTCGGCCGGAACGCTCTCAGTGGCAGGCGACCGGTACGGGATGAAGAGATCCTCGTCCAGAGCCCGTTGCAGGAAGGTGTTGTCGATGCCGTACACCACATCGGCGATGGGATTGTCCTTCGTCAGGATGACCTGACTCAGCATCGATCCGGTGTCTTCGCCGGTCAGCAGGTTCACCGTGATCCCCGTGCTCTCCTCGAACGACTCGATGATGCCCACCGAGACGGCGAAGGAGTCATGCGTGACCACCGTGATCTCCCCCGGTTCCGGTGCCGGTTCGGGCGGCGGTAGCGGTTCGGGGGGTGGCTCGGGCGCCGACTCGGGGGGTGGTGGTGGCGACGGTTCGGGTGCCGGTTCCTGTGTTGGCGGTGGCTCGACCGTGGGTTCGGCCGCCGCCGGCGAACCGGCGTCCTCGCCGCAACCGACGATGACGAGGAGCACCACGGTGAGCGACCGGAGAAAGACGAAGAAACGACGAGATGGACAGGCCCTGCGCATGACTTCCCTCCGCTGGCATTACCCAGATCAGGTTCTGCGGGTCGGCGAGTCGCCTCGCCCTCTCAGCCCGATGCCTCGAGCTCCCCGATTGCGCCGACCATTCTACGTCGCGATGAAGGTCGACGGCAATGCTGCATCGCGCACGACCTACTGGTTCCCGGCCCGAGTCGCCGGACCGACGGTGGTGCCACGCACGTCGCGTGCCTCCGTCATGTGTTGCGCGAACGCTCAGCTAGCGTTGGGGTCGTGCCGCACCGCCTCGAGGTCATGTTGACGAGCCGCCGCTCGGACGGCATCTGGACGTGGCGCGCGGCCGGAGCGCGCCAGCCGAAGGGCGTGCTGGAGCCCGAGTTGCTGCCGGCCGGGGCGGCTGTGGGTGATGTTCTGCGGGTGGAGGCCGACGTCAGCGTGGACGGCATCTCCGTGCGCCAGGTGCTTCCGGCCAAGGCCGACAAACCCGAGCCCCCGCGCGTCGAGCACATCGGTGGGCAGCGCTT
This sequence comes from Acidimicrobiia bacterium, assembly GCA_021296415.1. Lineage (GTDB taxonomy): Bacteria > Actinomycetota > Acidimicrobiia > Acidimicrobiales > CATQHL01 > VXNF01. Next base: position 9,619 of record JAGWAL010000005.1, read on the forward strand.
CACGGAAGGAGTCACGGGCCCCAGCCGCATCACCAAGGAGGGCGGTGATCGCGGCGACCGGCGTCCGGGACGTCGCGGAGAAGGTGGGCGGCAACGCCGCGACGGTGGGGGCGGGCGCGGCCGGCGTGACGATGGCCGACCCCAGCGTTCGGGGTCGGGTCACCGGGGTGGCCGCGGGGACAGGCCGCAGCGGGCACCGCGCCTGCGTTCAGGGAGTGAGCACCGCGACGCCTGGCTGGCCACGCTTGAGGCCGAGCAGCGGGCAGTCGCCGAACGGCTGGCGAACGAGGGAATCCGCGCGGTCCGCCAAGCCACCCAGGAGGAGTTTGCGAGCGCTGCCGGCCAGGAGGCGACGGAGTCCGGCGAGGGCGCCGAGGCGCGTCTCGCCGTCGTGGAGGAGGTGTTCGAGGGATTGCGTGCCGCCGACTGGCGCGATCGAGCCGAGGCGGCTCGTGGCGTGTGCGATGACGTGGAACTGCGCGACCTGCGGTCGGTGGTCGCCGGAACACCCCAGAACATCGCCTCCGAGGAGCTCCGCGGTCTCGCTGACGAGTTGCGCAAGAATCTTGTGGCCCGGGTCGACCGCGAGCACTCCGCCTGGATCGCGGATCTCGGTTCGTTGCTCAGGAAGGGTCGCGTGATCACCGCCTTGCGGGTCAGCCAGCGCCCGCCGAAGACGGGAACGCCGCTCCCGGAGAGCCTGGCGGGAACCCTCCAGTCCTCGGCGGCATCCCAGCTGACCGCGGATGCCGAGGACGACCTGTGGGTGCGCATGCTCGAGGCGGCGGCCCAGTCGCCGATCCGCTTGGTGCTCGTGGCGGGAAGCGTTCCAGCGGAGCCGTCCGAGCGGCTGCTGCGCACGGTCCGCCGTTTCGGCGACCGCCTGCCGGCGCTGCGCGCACAGTTCGCCGAGCACCTCGAGCCCGCTGCCGAGCCGGAGCCGCCCGCTGCCGATGCGCCGGTGGAGGCCGAGCCGGAGCCGCCCGCTGCCGATGCGCCGGCGGAGACCGAGTCTCCCACAGAAGGTGAGCCATCCGGCGAGGATCCGGGTGCGGCTTCGGTGGAGTCCGCTGCGCAGGGCGACACCCCGGCGGAGGTCGCGGCTGCTGCGGATCCCTCAGCCGCTGGGGTCCCCGACGCCGATGTGACGCAGGAACTCCCGCAGGCCGCTGGTGAGGTCGAGGTCGTCGAGCTCGGACAGTGATACCCAGCGGGCCTCGGCGGCGTCGTCGCCGGCGGCGGGAGTGCCGTCACCGTCGATCGTGACCCAGAAATCGGCGATGACATAGTGGTAGTCCTCGCCGATGCGTTCCACCCAGTCGGCGATCCCTTCGCAGCTGGCTTCGAGGCCGGTCTCCTCGGCCACCTCCCGGACCACGGCGGCCGCCAACGTCTCGCCCCACTCCACTCGCCCGCCGGGTACGGACCACCGGCCGGCCGCGGGCGCCTGCCCGCGCCGGACGAGGAGCACACACCCGTCCCGTACGGCCACTGCGCCGACGCAGATCTCGGGGCGCATCAATCCTGGCCGGCCTCCGGTGCCGGTGCGAGCTGCCGATAGACCTGCAGGGCGCGAGCCGTGAGCCCGTACCGCTCGAAGAAGTTCTTCGTCACCCGGTCACCGGGCAGTGCGATCGAGTCCACGCCGACCGCACCGGCGGCGGTTGCCCACGCCAGGACCGCATCCATTAGCGCCTCACCGAGGCCAACCCCTCTGGCCTCGGGCAGCACGTAGAGGGCCTCGACGCCGGCGATCAGGGAGCCGTCGGCGAGCCGTGACAGCTGGGCTGCTGCGAAGCCCACCGCGGCGCCGTCGAGTGCGCCGAGCCAGAAGCGTCGCGCACCGTCCTGGAGAGCGCGGCCGATGCCGGCGGCGTCGCAATCCTCGGGGTAACGGCTCGCCAGGAGCATGGCGCCGCCTCGCTCCGCGGCCTTCTCGCTCCTGGCCGTATTGGCAAGGTCCGCGAGCGTGGCGCCGTCGGCGTCCGTGGCGATGGTGGCGGTGGCTCTCAGGGGCCCAGCCTGTCGAGCGACGGGCAGATCTCCTCACCGGAGGGACAGCGAGGATCCGTACGGCTGCCCAGTTGACTCTTCGACACGAGCAGGAAACAGCCCTCGCAGAGCCACTCGTCGTCGCGTCGCGGCGTGACCGTGCCGAGCATCTCCGCCGGCTGGCCGCTCTCCGTCTCTTCGGCGTCGTCCGCGCCGGCCAGGTCGTCCCCCGCTGCGATGCGGTCGCGCAGGATGGTGTTGAGGTCGTCCTCGAGATTGTCCGGGTCGACCTCGTCGTCGAATTCTGCTTCGCCGGTGGCAGGCCGCTTGGGGGTGCGCTCCTGCGGTTCCTCCTCGTCCTCCTCGGCGATCTCTTCCTCGTCGTCGACGAGAGGATCTTCCTCGGTGTCGACTTGCTCCTCGAACTCAGGATCGAATTCGCCGTCCGATTCGTCATCGAGATCGAGGTCGAGCCCCATCAAATTCTCATCGTCGGACATCGGTCGCTCCGGTTGCGTGGGAACACCTGAGAGGCGGATCATAGAGGTGCGCGAGGCCGAACGCGGTGACGCTGAAGCCGCGATTGTCGCGTGAGGAGGTGGCCTAGACGGCGCTGCGCCGGCGCGTCGCGGCGCGCCGTTCGGAGGCGAGTCGCTCGAGTTCGGGCTCGCTGGAGCGGTTCGCGAAACTCATCATCCCGGCGATGGCCCGGTGCCCGGCGGTGGTCTCGATGAGGCGGAGCATCTCCTGGGCCACGTGCCGGTAGGCGGGATGGCCCTGGGTGCTGCTGCGCAACTCGATCAGGTGCATGGCCTCCCGGGCGTTCAGCTGCATGACGAAGCGAATGCGATAGGCCAACGAGACGGCGTAGCCGGCCTGCTCGGGGAAATGCCCCACCAGAGCGTCGTGCAAGTCTGCGCTCCGCGCCATCGTCTCATCAAAGACCCCGGCGAGTCCCGCCGCCTCGACCGCCTCCGGCATGCTGTAACCATGGGTCGGGGCGAGCCGCTGCCACTCGATCGTCAGCATGCGATGGCGCTGCAGGTCGCGGAAGGCGCCGTAGTCGCACAGCACCTCGAACCGGTAGCACGGTGCCTCAAGGGCGCGCCCCGGCTTGTGCCGCCTGTTGCCGCGCTCGCCGGCGTAGGTGCGCAGCACGCGCAGACGGTCCTCATCGGACATGTCCGCCACACGGGCACGCAAGTCCTCCTCCGGCAGGTCCACTTGCGAATAGAGGGCGCTGCTCACCAGCTTCACTTCGGCATCAGGATCGAAATCCACGAGTTGGACGGCCGGCGCCGGGCAGAACTCATCGTCGGTCCCACCGATGAGGCTCTCCGCCAACGCGGCCATGGCCTGCTGCGTTCCGCGCAGGTAGCGACTCCACGCCACTCCCCTGTCCTCGATGTCCACGCGCTTGAGGAATGACGGGATGACCTTCCGCAGCTCGGTCAGCATCATGTCGGCGTAGACGCGAACTTCGGGCAGCGGGTGGGCCCGCATACGCAGGAGCAGGTTCTCGTATCCCTGCCCGCTGCCGTAGATGCCCACATTGGACAGCGAGGCGGCCGGCAGCATCCCGCGGACCGCGTCGAATGACTTGGCCCGGATGGCCTGCCGATGGACGAAGTCCGAGTCCCCTGGCGCCTTGGGGAACTGCCCGCGGAAGTGCTCGTTCATGATCGGCAGCGTGGCGGCGTAGGACTCGAACATGCCGTCGAGGTCCGCCACGTAGCGCGCCCCGTGCGCCGAACGCAGGATCTCCGGATCCCGGTAGTACCGGTAACGGCCGCCGAGGCGCGCGTCGTAGGCGACGTAGCGGGTGGACTGCTCCAGGTACGACATGAGCCGGCCCCACTCGAGCACCTTGGTCAGCAGGTTGGAGGCCTGCTCGCACGCCAAGTGCACGCCGCCGAGCTGGGCCACCGAGTCGTCGCCGTACTCGAAGAAGACCCTGTCGTAGAGTTCCTCGGCACGCCGCAGGCCGATGGTGGCATCCACGCCGAGGTCGCCGCTGACATCCAGCTCACCCACGAACTCGTCCAGGAAAAGGCGACGCAGGCTCTTGGCCGACCGGGAGTAGCGGGCGAAGAGTGCTCCCTTGACGACCTCCGGGAGGTTCACCAGGGCGAAGGTGGGCTCGTCGAGGTTCGTGAAGTAGCGCCGCAGGACGTCGGCCTCGGCTCCGGTGAAGTTCTCCGCGACGTACATCGACCGTCGCCGCCGCCCGCTCTCGCCGTCTCGTCAGCCTGCCGCCGCGGCGCCGGCCGGCCCGCCGGCGAAGTCGGCGGCCACTGCGGCCCGAACCGACTCGTCCCCCCAGTAGTCGATGGCCACCGCCGCAAGCAACTTGGCGCCGTCGATCACCCCGCGGTCACCGCTGGCGCTCCGGGCGTATTCGGCGAAGGACTCGGTGTGGAGGGCCACCTCCGGGGGCGCGACCGCGATCATGGGATGGATCGAGGGAACCAACTGGCTGACATTGCCCATGTCGGTGCTGCCGACCACCGTGCGCCCCGCGGCAGGAGTCTGTGGGTGCCGGCCGAGTTGCGCCGCATTGGCGCACCAGAGTTCGACGAGCGGCCCGTTGCTTCGCACCTCCTGGAAGAGGAACGTGGCCCACTCCAACTCGACGTCGACTCCGGCAGCAGCGGCCCCACCGATCAGGCACGACTCCAGGCGGTCCTTCAACATCTCGAGCCGTGCTGCCGTGGGCGACCGGGCATACCAGTGCGCCTCGGCGTAGGCGGGGACGATGTTGGCCTTCTGGCCTGCGTCGGTGAAGATGCCGTGCAGCCGCTCGTCGTCCCCGATGTGCTGGCGCAGGGCGGCCGCGGCCATGTAGCCCAGCACCGCGCCGTCCAGAGCGTTGCGCCCGAGTTCCGGGGCGGCCGCCGCGTGGGCTGCGCTACCGCGATAGCGGGCATACAGCTGCTGCACGGCCAGGGTCTGCATCTCCGCCAGTTCCAGGCCTGCGGGGTGCAGCATGATCGCCGCGTCGACGCCTTCGAGCGCGCCGCCGTCGATGAGACGGACCTTGCCCCCGCCGCCCTCCTCGGCGGGCGTGCCCAGAATCAGCAGGCGTCCCCCCAACTCCTCGACCACCTCGGCCGCCGCGAGTCCCGCGCCCATGCCGGAAGCGGCGATGACGTTGTGGCCGCAGGCATGCCCGATGCCCGGTAGCGCGTCGTACTCGCAGAGGATCGCCACCAGCGGGCCACTGTCCCCGGCCCGGGCCGCGAAGGCCGTCTCCACCCCGTAGGCCTGCCGCTGCACCTCCAGGCCGGCGTCCTCGGCCGCACCGGCGAGGAGATCGTGCGCGAAGTACTCCTCGAACCCCAACTCGGGGTTCTCGTGAACGCGGTGCGAGATGTCCAGCAGTTGCTCCGCCCTGGCCTCGACCGCCGCCGCAGCACGGGCCTTGGCGTCGGCCGCTCCGGGCGAACTCTGGGCCACGGGGCGAATCTACCACCCGCCGTCGCGCGCTCTTCGGATTGGATCGCTCCTACACGACCACTCGCAGAGCGTCCGGTTCGACCCGGATGGTGAGCGTTCGCGCCTTGCCGGCGGCCAGGCCGTCCAGTCGGACCGGCACGGGACACTCGAAGGTGGTGCTGAACGAGTTGCGCCGGCTGGTGGCGATGCCGGGGTGCGGAAGATGGGTCCCCGACGGGAGGCGCCGCCAGGCTCCCAGGCGCTGGCGGGGGGAGAGGTCCGCGTCGCTGACGTCGAGCAGGCCGTCGCCGGGGTGGGCCCGCGGGCCGAGGTTCCAGCCCCCCAGGAAGGCCGCGTTCATGACGATCAGGGCGCGACCTGCCAGCCAGGAGTGCCGGGCGACCAGGTGCGCCGTGAACCAGTGGATCCGCCCATCGAGCAGCACCGAACCCAGGTCACAGGTCAACACACTCCCTCCCTCGCGGAGGCGAGCCACGTCGCCGCTGCCGCCGAGCGTGCGGCAGAGGTCCCCGCCGGCGAGGCCCAGGATCGGCACGGGCTCACCCCGCCGGCGAGCCTCCTCCACGTGCCGCCGGGCCGCGGCGTCGCTAGTGACGATCACACCGCCGTCGGGCAGTTCCCCGGGAGATCCCCAGTCGCGGCCGCGCCGGACTCCCACGCCGGATCCTCCGCTAGTCCCTCGTGCCGTGTCGCGCCGGCGGGTCTCAGCCCGCCGCGTCCAGAGCGGAGGAGGCCACCACGCCGCGGAACATTCCCCTGGCGACCTCGTGGGCCGTCGCCGCTGTCGTCGGCTGCGGCGCCACCCGCCCCACCTGGCGCGCCAGGTCGCAGACGAGTTTCACGTTCCGCACGAAGTCACCGGGGGTGATGTCGTCGAGCACGCGTGCCAGTGGTGCGCCCGCCGTCCAGGCATAGGCCGCCGGGGCGAAGCCCCCGTCGGGGGGCTCGGTACGGGGACGGCCGAGACAGGCCGTCTCGACGGCGGCGAGGGACTCGTGCAGCTCGCCGAGGCGGGCCCAGTCGGCGCGCAACGCAACCGTCGGCCAGCGGGGCTCGACGGGGACGTCGCCGCCCCGGCGCTCGTAGGTGCAGCACGCCAGCAGGGCCGCCAGCGAGGGCCCGTCGAGGTCGTCGAGTTGGCCGGCCATGAGTGCCTCGGTCACGAGGAGGTCGCGCTCGTGATAGATGCCGGCGAGGCGCAGGCCACTGTCGGCGAGCGTCCAGCCGTCCAGGTGCCCGCGCCGGCGGAGGACCTCGGTGAGTTCGTCGAACTCGGTGGCGAGGGTGTCCTTCTTGCTTCGCAGCTTGTTGCGGAGGTCTTCGACCCGGCGCGTGATGCGGCGGAGCCGCCGCTCGGCGTCGTGGCCTCCCCGCCGCCGCGCCGCGGCGTTGGCCTCGGCCAGCATCCGGCGGCCCTCGGTCAGTTGCCGTTCCAGCACGACCACCTCGCGGTCGGACTGGTACTGCGCCAGGGAGCGGCCCAGGACGCTCCGAGCCTCGTCCGGCGGCAGCCGCGCGATGAGGTTCACCACCATGTTGTAGGTGGGACGGAAGGCCGAGACCAGGGTGAATGCCCGGCTGCTCACGAGTCCCGCCACGTCGCCGAACCGCAAGCGGGGGCTCCACAGCACCACGGCGTATCCCTGCTCGTCGATGCCGCGACGCCCGGCGCGCCCTGTCAGCTGGGTGTAGCTCGAGGGCGTGAGCAACTCGTGGCCCTCGCCGGAGAATTTCGTGAGCTTCTCGATCACCACGGTGCGCGCCGGCATGTTGAGACCCAGCGACAGTGTCTCGGTGGCGAACACCACCTTGATGAGCCCGCGTATGAAGCACGCCTCGGTCGCCTCCTTGAACGGGGGCAGCATGCCCGCGTGGTGCGCGGCCACCCCGCTGAGCAACTGCGCCATCCAGGCCTCGTAGCCCACGGCGCGGCGGTCATTGCGGCCCAGGGGCGCCACGTGGGGCTCGACGATCTCCGCTATCCGGCGGCGCTCGGCGGCCGTGGTCAACTCCAGGGATGCGCGGGCCGCCAGGCGGGCTGCGTCGTCGCAGGCCGCCCGGCTGAAGATGAAGTAGATGGCCGGCAGCATCCGGCGACGCGACAGGGCCTCGATCACCGCGATCCTGTCGGGGGCCCGCCAGCGCCGCCCCCCGGCGCCGCGCACGCGTCGGCGCGAGCGGCGCTCGCGATCGAGGCGCTCGCCTTCGGGATTGGGACGGTCACCCACCAGAACGGGCAGGAATTGCAGGTTCGCCCGCTCGTTCTCCCCGAAGCAGAGCAGGCTGTCGAGACTCACCGGTCGCTGCGTCTCGGTGACGGCCTGAACGGCGCCCCGCAACTCCGCGACCCACGAGCGGATCTCCTCGACGTTGGAGACGGTGGCGGAGAGGCACACGAAACGCACCGCCGGTGGCGCGTGGATGATGATCTCCTCCCAGACCGGACCGCGATAGGGATCCTGCAGGTAGTGCACCTCGTCCAGGATGACCCAGCCCAGCTGGCGCAGGTCGGGCGACTCGGCGTAGATCATGTTGCGGAGCACCTCGGTGGTCATCACCACCACGGGAGCCCCCGGGTTGATGGCGTTGTCGCCAGTGAGCAACCCCACCGACTCCGGACCGTGCTCGGCCACCAGATCGGCGTACTTCTGGTTCGACAGCGCCTTGATGGGCGCCGTGTAGAAGACCCGTCGCCTCTCGGCGAGCGCCACGCGCACGGCATGGAAGGCGACGACCGTCTTGCCCGCGCCCGTGGGCGCGGCCACGATCACCGATGCGCCGTCGTCTATCGCCGCGATGGCCTCACGCTGGAAGCGATCCAGTTCGAAGGGATACGCATCCGCCGGGGTGGCGGCTGCCGCGGTCGTCACGGGACGGTGCTCCCGGGCTGGTCGGCCGGCTCGGTCGGGGGGCTCCCCGCGGCCTCTTCGGCAGCCTCCTCGCGCTCCTTCCGTCGTCGCCGCAGCACGCCGAAGAGGATCGACAGCTCGTAGAACGCGTACATGGGCCCCGACAGGGCCAGGAGCGTGAAGGGATCGCCGGTCGGCGTGATCACGGCGCCGACGACCACGATGCCCACCACGGCCCACGGGCGGATTCGCTGCAGCGTGCTGGTGGGGATGAAGCCGGCGATCTGCCCGAAGATCAGCACGATCGGGAATTCGAAACCCAGGCCGAAGGCCAGGGCCATCTTCACGACGAACGAGATGTACCGGCGCGGTGAGAAGAAGCTGACGAGGTCGTCGCCACCGACGGTCGCCAGGAAGCCGAGGGCACGGGGGATGCTCCAGAAGGCCAGCGCCACGCCCCCGGCGAACAGCAGCGCGGCCAGCGCCACGAACGCCAGGGTGTAGCGGCGCTCGCGGGGGTACAGGGCGGGCGTGATGAACCGCCAGGCCTGCCACAGCAGGATGGGCATCGTCAGCGCCACGCCGCCGTAGCCGGCCACGCTGACGCGCACGGCGAACGGCTCCAGCGGGTCGAGGACGAGCAGGCGGCAGCTCCCGGGGGCATCGAGTCCCTCGGCGTCGGGCGGGACGACGTCGCAGTACGGCTGCACCAGGAAGTCCAGGATCTGCGGGTAGAAGACCCAGCAGACCACGAAGCCGCAGGCGAGTGCCACGAGGGAGATGATCAGCCGGCGGCGCAGTTCGGTGAGATGCTCGATGAGCGTCATCCGCCCCTTCGAGTACCTCTCGGGTCGGTCGACGTCGCTCATCGAGCGTCGGGGTGATCGGATCCGACCTCGGGTGGGGTGACGGGCGCCTCGTCGGACGCGGCGGGTTCGGTCGCGGTGGCCGGCGACTCGCTGCGGCCCCGCTCACGGGCCAGCGCCTCGAGCGGGGCATCCGCCGCGGCCTGCATCTCCTGCTGGAACCTGGTGATGATCTGGCGGGTCTTCGCCAGGATGCGGCCCATGGCTCGCGCCGTACCCGGGAGCCGGCTCGGACCCAGGACGACCAGGGCGATCACGAGAATCACCAGGACCTCACCCGGTCCGACGTTCAGCACGCGGTCAGCCTATCCCTGGGCCACAATCGGGCCTGTCGAGGGCACACTGAGGGCATGGCCCCGCGGCTTCCCGCCCTCGTGTCGCGTCCCATCGGATTTGCCCACCGGGGCGGCATGGCGCATGCCGCGGAGAACTCCCTGGGTGCCTTCGAGGCCGCGCTGGCGCGCGGTGCCACCGGGCTCGAGAGTGATGCGCGGCTCACCGCCGACGGCTCGGTGGTTCTGCACCACGCCGGCCGTTTCCGCCCTCCGCTCCCCCGCCTCGGGCATCGCAAGGTTCGCGCCGCAGGCCGAGCGGACATGCCCCCGGGTGTGCTGTCGCCGGCGGAACTCTACGCAACCTGTGGATCCGCCTTCGAGTTCTCCGTCGACATCAAGGATCCCGAGGCCGCGCCGGGAGTCGTCGAGGCGGCGCGGGGCGCCGGCAGGGAGGTCCCCAAACGTCTGTGGCTGTGCTCGGCGTCTCTGGCGCTACTCGAACAGTGGCGGGACCGCTGGAGCGATGTGCACCTGGTGCTCTCGACGCGACGCCGCCTGATGGAGCATGGACCGGAGCGCCTGGCGGCGCGCCTGGCCCGAGCGGGGATCGATGCCGTCAACATGCCCTACGCCGACTGGACCGGAGGGACGGTCGTGTTGTTCCACCGTTTCGGCGTGCAGGCCTTCGGTTGGGATGCCCAGCACGACCGGACCCTGTGTGAACTGCTCGATGCCGGTATCGACGCGGTCTACAGCGATCACGTGGACCGGATGATGGACGCCATCGCGCGCTACTACGACTAGCCGCGGCCAGCCACCGTCGGGCTCAGAGACCGCGGAGGTCGCCCAGTGGCCAGAACTGGAACACCGCGCTGCCGATGACGTCATCGCGCGGGACGGGACCGAAGTTGCGGCTGTCGAAGGAGACACTCCGGTTGTCGCCCAGCACGAAGACATGGCCCTCGGGCACCGTGCAGGCGCTGGTGCCGTCGAAGCCCGCCGTCGGGTCGCAGTTGGGAATGCCGGAGCGCACGTAGGTCCCGGTTCCGGCGAAGAGATAGGGCTCCTGGAGCCACTTGTCACCGATCTTCACGAGCCCCTCGTCGAAGTAGACCGTCTCGCCCTCCAGAGCCACGACTCGCTTGACGAGATCGCCGTCGGGGCGGTTGAAGACGACGAGGTCGAAACGCGACGGGCTGTCGGCGAGCTTGTTGACGAGAATCCGATCGCCGGGCACCAGCGTGGGCTCCATGGAGCCGGATTCCACGTGAAAGGCGTGGGCGACGAACGAGCGGATCAGCAACGACAGAACGATGGCGAGGGCCACCGTCACGACCCACCCCGCAACGGTGCGCCAGGGGGCCCGCGCCTCCTCGAGGTGCTCGCCGAAGTCCTCGTCGTAGTCGTCGTAGCTGTCCTCGTCGTAGACGTCCGTGGCCGCTCCCGCGGCGCCGGGCCGCGCCCCGCGCCGCGGGGGGGCCGCTTGGGGCATCGGCAGCGGCGGCGCGGAGGCCAGCAGGGGGTCCTGGCGGCGGCCCGCCGGTGCGGCGCCGGGTCCTGGCGGGCGCCTTCGGGGCGGCGGGGGGATGGCCGGCGGAACCTCCGGGCGCGCCGGCGGAACTGGTGGAGCGGGTCGACGGCGAGGATCGGGGGGCGCCGGCGCCGCAGGTGGCCGATCGGGCGGTGGTGGGACCACAGGTGGAGGATCGGGTGGCAGCGGCGCCGCAGCCGGCCGAGCGGGCGGAATCGGCGCCGGGGGGGACGGCTCGGTGGGCGGCTGCGCGAGGATCGGCGCTTCGGGCGGGGGCTCCGCACCCATCGACAGCAACTCGTCCAGGAGGCCGGGCGGCTCGGCTTCCTGGGGAGCCCCGGGTGAGGAGGCTGCGGGGGGAGGCTGCGCCTCGGGCGCGGGTGTGCCGGGCTCGCTGCCGGCGGGCGGTGGTGGCGATGCCGGGTCCTGGACCTCCGCCGGAGGCTCCGGCGCCGGCTCGGGCTCCTCCGGATCGGCCGGCTCCACGTCGGGTCCTGCGGGCATCGGCCGGCTGGTCAACTGGTCGAGGATGTGATCGACCCAGTCCGCGTCGGTCGGATCCGGCTCTTTCGGTGATCCCCCTGGAGGTTGCTGTGCCATCGGGCACTCACCGTAACCGACCGTATCGGCTGCCCTGCGGTTATTCGCCGTAGCGCGCCAGGATTCGTCGCGCCGCCGAACCACCGGGATCGGCGGGGATTCCACTGCCGCCGGTGACCCGTGCAGCCGGGCCGAGACGCAGGAGCAGGCGCTCCAACCAGGCGATTCCGCCGACTTCGAATCGGGCCACGCACGTGTCCCCGTCCCAGTTGCGCCGGGTCGTGGGGTGATAGTCGAGCACCCAGTGCGCCGCCGGTCCCAGAGCCAGCTCGACCCAGGGTGCGTCCGCGGAGGGCTCCCAGGAGACAGCGGGGACCGGCTCCCGCGGCGGCTCGAACGACTCGTCGGTCAGCTGCGCCGCCGACACGCGGTCGAGCCGGAAGGTGCGCTCGTGACGGGCCGTCCGGCAGTAGGCGCGCACGTACCAGGCGCCGTCGTGCGCGAACGTGCGGTGTGGCTCGATCACCCTGTCACCGACGGCGTCCCGGTCATAGCTGTAGTACCGGATCGCCGCCGCCCGGTGGCTTCCGCAGGCTTCCTGCAGGGTTGCCAGAATCTCCGAGCCCCCGGCGCCGAGGTGCACCTCCAGTGCCTCGGTGGCGTTCACACCCAGGACCTGTGCGATCTTGGCGAGACCGCGGTCGAGGGCGCTGTCGCCCGTGACGCCCAGCAGGCTCGTGGCCGCCACGAGCAACGTGATGGCCTGCGGGGGCGTGAGTCGGAGCGGCCTGCGGAAGTAGTCGGCGAAGTTGATCTGGACCCAGCTCTCCACGACCTCCACCTCGATCAGCGCGTCGGGGGTGTAGGGCGGGACGCCCACCATGAAGACCACCTGCTGCAGGTCACCGAGGAGCTCGTCGGCGGGATAGTCGAAGCGCTCGGTGATCTCGGCGAGCTCGGCGCCGCCGCGGCCGGCCACCCAGGGGATGAGTTGCAGGAGCCGGTGCATGCGTTCCGCCGACGTGAGGGTCCGGTGCCCGGGCCTGCCGGCTGCAGCCGCACGTCTCCCGCTCTCCGGCCCGGCGCCGCTCGAGCCGGAAGAGGTCCGGGGTGGCGGGGTCGGGCGGGCTGTCTCTCCGCCCGCCGCGGCGCAGGCCCGGAGCCGCCCGAGGAGCAGCTCCCGCAACGCCGGCGGGCCGAGGAGTTCGGCGTGCTCGAGCAGGCCGAGCACGAAGTCCACGAGAGCGTCGGGGTTGGCGACGGACACCTCCAGCCACACCGATCCGTCCGGGCGCCGCTCGTGGCGGAGGCCCTCGCTCGTCTGTACCAGCGCCCAGTCGGCGAGCTCGGCGTCCACCGTCAGCTGGGCGACCGCGGCGCCCTCGCCGATCTCCCAGGGAGGCCTCTCCAGGTCGCCCGGGGAGGCGGGCACGGGCTCGAACTCCCCTGCCGGCCCAGCCGTCAGATCGCCGATGCGGTCGAGGCGGAAGTTCCGCCACGCCTGGCGGTGGCGATCCTGCCCGCCCAGGTACCAGTGACCGCGGACGAACCGGAGTTGGACCGGTTCGACGGTGCGCAGGTCGCCGCGGTGCCGGAACGAGATCGCGCTGCGCTCGCATATCGCCCGGTAGAGCACGACCAGGTTCTCGTCGGAGGGGATCACCGCCAGCTCGGGGGCCGCGTCATTCCCGGGAGGTAGCCCGCCCAGCGCCCAGAAGGCGGTGTCGGCGGAGGTTTCCTCGAGGCGTACCGCGCGCGCCGCCAGGTGCAGGGCGGCTCGCTCATCGGCTTCGAGTCCCGGATCCGCGAGGTAGTAGTCCCGGGGATGGATCCGGTATCCCTCGACGGGCGGGTCGCTGCCCGGAACCGCGCCGACCGTGAGCGGGATGCCCATCCGGCGCAACTCGCTCTTGTCCCGCTCGAAGGTCCGCCGGAACGCCTCCTTGCCGCTGGCGTAGCCGGCAACCTTGGCGGCGATCTCCGCTGCCGGCAGCAGGCGCTCGGTCGCCAGGAGTGCCGCGGTGAGATTCAGGAGCCGCTCCAGCTTGGCGCTCGCCGGGGCGGTCATCGCCGCTGCTCTCCGAGGCGCCTCACAGCGATGCGATCAGCTTCTCGACCCGTTCGTCGTGCGACTTGAACGGGTCCTTGCACAGCACGGTGCGCTGTGCCTGGTCGTTCAACTTCAGATGCACCCAATCCACGGTGTAGTCCCGCTTGCGATCCTTGGCGCGGCGTACGAATTCACCGCGCAGCCGGGCGCGGGTGGTCTGCGGGGGCGTTTCGATCGCCTCGACGACGTCGCTCGGGAGGCAGATCGACTCGACCATGTCCCGCTGCTGCAGCTTGTAGAACAGTCCCCGCTGCCGGCTCACGTCGTGGTACTTGAGATCCAGCAGGGCCAGCCGCGGGTCCTCCCAGGCCAGACCGTGGCGCTGGCGGTAGGACTCGATCAGCCGGTACTTGATCACCCAGTCGCACTCCCGGTGGAGGCTCAGGGGGTCCTTCTCGATGCGCTCGAGGCAGTGTCCCCACATCTGCAGGGCGCGCTTCTGCTCGACGCCGAGATCGAATCGGGTGGCGAATTCCTGGGCCCGCTCGAAGTACTCGCGCTGGATGTCCAGGGCGCTCAGCAGCCGGCCGTTGGCGAGCCGAACACGTCGCCGGCAGCTGAGATCGTGGCTGATCTCCCTGATGGCGCGGATGGGATTCTCGAGCGTCATGTCACGCAGGACCACCGACGGCTCCTCGAGCATCTGCAGCAGGATGCTGCACGCCCCAACCTTCAGGAAGGTGGCGTACTCGCTCATGTTGGAGTCCCCCACGATGACGTGCAGCCGGCGGAACAGCTCGGCGTTGGCATGCGGCTCGTCGCGGGTGTTGATGATGGGCCGCGAGCGCGTGGTGGCGCTCGAGACTCCCTCCCAGATGTGCTCCGCCCGCTGGCTGATGCAGTACTTGGCGCCGCGGGGGGTCAGCAGGATCTTGCCGGCGCCGGCGTAGATCTGCCGGGTCACCAGGAACGGGATGAGGACCTCGCTGTACTCCGCCAGCTCCTCGCGCCGCGTGGTGAGGTAGTTCTCGTGGCACCCGTAGGAATTGCCTGCGGAATCGGTGTTGTTCTTGAAGAGGTAGATCTCGCCGCGCATCCCGTCGGCGTTGAGACGCTCTTGGGCGTAGGCGACCTGCGTGTCGAGCACCAGCTCGCCGGCACGATCGTGGGCGACGAGGTCATAGAGGGAGTCGCACTCCGGCGTTGCGTACTCGGGATGCGAACCCACGTCGAGGTACAGCCTGGCGCCGTTGGCCAGGAAGACGTTGCTGCTGCGTCCCCACGACACGACGCGACGGAAGAGGTAACGGGCCACCTCGTCGGGGCTGAGACGGCGCTGGCCGCCGAGGGCGAACGTGACGCCGTACTCGTTCTCGATCCCGTAGATGCGCCGTTGCACCGGGTGACCCTTACTCGGCCGCTTCGGCGGCCGGCTGATCCGCCGAGGTGGGCAAGGCATCGGGGAGCAGTTCGGCGATCTCGGCCATCTCGAGACGGCGGAAGCAGCGCCGGCCCAGTGTGCGGTCGAGGATGGCCACTTCGAGATCGTCGGCGCCGAGGCTTCGCTCCGGCCCGGCGAGCGCGGCGGCGGCGACCCGCAACGCCGGCGCCACCTCCAGTCCCGGCTCGTAGAGGTTCGCCAGGCGTTCGGAGATGGCGTCGGCCTCTCCGCCGAGCACCGAGCAGCGGCTCTCGTCGTTGACCGTCCCGTCGTAGAGGATGTGGAAGAGCTGCTCGCTCCCCGGCTCGCCGGCGATTTCCGCCACGAGGATCTCCACCTCCATGGGTTTCATCTCGTGCGTGAAGATCTGCCCGAGTATCTGCGCGTACTGGTTGGCGAGACTGCGGGCATCGACATCCTGGCGGCTGTAGGCGTAGCCCTTGAGGTCGGCGTGGCGGACACCGGCGATGCGCAACTGGTCGAACTCGTTGTACTTGCCGACCCCGGCGAAGGCGATGCGATCGTAGATCTCGCTGATCTTGCGCAGGGTGTTCGAGACGTTCTCCGCGCACAGCAGGATGCCGTCCCGGTAGGTCAGCGCCACGAGGCTCTTGCCGCGCGCGATTCCCTTGCGCGCGTAGTCGGCCCGATCCTTCATGATCTGCTCGGGGGCGACGTAGAAGGGCATGTTCATGGTCGGTCCTCGTCTTGCCGGCGACGGCGCGGCCCCCGAGGCGCCGCGGCGAACTCAGGAGGCGTCACCAGCGCTCCGTCCGGCGTCCGGTGCGTCGGCGGCCACCTCGAGCGATGCCAGCAGCGAGCGGAAGCGCTCCTCGATGTGGCTGTCCTCGAGGCGGCGGTAGCCGTCGGAGTCGATGTTGACGACGACCGGGAAGATGCCCCGCACCAGGTCGGGTCCGCCCGTGGCGGCATCCTCGTCGGCCGCCTGGAAGAGCGCCGAGATCGCCAGATCGGCGGCCTCCGTCGGCTCCAGATCCGGGCGGAATCCGAGCTTCACGACGGTCCCGGCGTGCAGGCTGCCGGATCCGGCGGCGGCGTAGTCCTGCTCCTCGTAGCGGCCGCCCGTCACGTCGTACTGGAACAGCCTCCCGCGGCGGCGTCGCTGGTCCCATCCGGCGAACAGCGGCACGACGACCAGCCCCTGCAGTGCCGAGGTCAGATTCGCCCGCACCATCTGGCTGAGCTGGTTGGCCTGGCCGTCGAGGCTGAGTGGTTGCCCCTCGACCTTCTCGTAGTGCTCCAGCTGCAACTGGAAGAGCCGGACCATCTCCATCGACGGTCCCGCCGCGCCGGCAATGGCCACCCCGGCGTAGCGGCCGGCGGGGAAGACTTTCTCGATGCTGCGGTGGCTGATGAGGTTGCCGGCGGTCGCCCGCCGGTCGCCAGCCATGAGCACGCCGTCACAGTGGCGGAGGGCGACGGTGGTGGTGGCGTGCGACACGCCGGGGATTTCGGCCTGCCCGGTGGCCGGTGCGCCGCCGGCGGGGCTCGTGGCGGCGAGCAGACCGGCGAAACTCGGGCCGGGATCCTCGCCGATGCCGAACAGTGGAAGGGTCCGCCGCGGCGGGAGACTCATGTCGCGAGGCTACTCGCCACCGCGTCGCAAGCGTGCCCGCAGCGTCGCCGGAGCGAGCAACCGGGCGGAGGTGCTACTGGCCGCCCTTTTGGATGTAGGAGTTCACGAACTCCTCGGCATTCGCCTCCAGCACCTCGTCGATCTCGTCGAGGAGGTCGTCCATTTCCGCTTTGAGGCGCTCGCCCGAAGGGCTTCCGGCATGTTCGGTTGCGGCCGGTTCCGGCTCGGAATCCGACCTGGAAGGTTTCTGGATCCGCTCTCGCTCAGCCATGGCTCTCGTACTCACCCATCACTGCTGCAGCCTTCCAATGAGGTCGGCCGGTGTCGGACACTCCTCGAACAACCTAGCCACATGATGGTCGGTTCCGCGGGAGGGCTCCATCATGGGCACGCGCCGGAGGGTCTCGCCGCCCAGATCGAACACGACGGAGTCCCAGTTGGCCGCGACGACGTGCGTCGCGAACTGCTGCAGGCAACGGCCGCGGAAGTAGGCGCGGGTGTCGGGCGGCGGGTTCTCGATCGCCCACAGCACCTCGTCGTCGCCCACGATCCGCTCCAACCCCAGGCGGTGGGCCACGCAACGCTCCGGACGGAGATCGTGGTATTGCAGATCCAGGGCCTGGAGGCGGGTGTCGTTCCAGCCACAGGCGTTGCGCTCCCGGTAGGCGTCCAGCAGTCGGTACTTCGCCACCCAGTCCACGGTCGTGGCGGGTGCCAGAGGGTCGACCTCGAGCTGCGTGAGCACCGACTCCCAGCGATCCAGCACGTCGGTCGCCACGTCGCCGCCCACCGCGTCGGTTCCGAAGTTGTTGCAGTACTTGCTGCAGCGCTCGAGGAGGTCCCATTGGATGTCCAGGGCCGTGGCGGTCGTCCCGTCCGCCAGCCGGAGTGGACGGCGCAGGCTCAGGTCGCAGCTCACGAGCCTGATCGCCTGCACCGGGGTGGCCAGGCAGAGGTCGTCGGGGAAAAGGTCCTGCTCGGTGAGGGCGAGCACCAGGGCCGTGGTGCCCACCTTCAGGAAGGTCGCCACCTCGGACAGGTTCGCGTCACCCACGATGACGTGCAGGCGGCGGTAGAGCCGGGCATCCGCGTGCGGCTCGTCGCGGGTGTTGACGATCGGACGCTTCAGCGTTGTCTCCAGGCCCACCTCCTCCTCGAAGAAGTCGGCTCGCTGGGAGACCTGGAAGGGAACCGCGAAACGGTCGCTGCCCGGCGCCTCGGTGCCCACCTTGCCGGCCCCGCAGAAGATCTGGCGGGTCACGAAGTGTGCGGTGGCCCCGTGCACGATCCGGCCGAACGGCGTGGCTCGATCCATGAGGTAGTTCTCGTGGCACCCGTAGGAGTTGCCCTTGCCGTCGGAGTTGTTCTTGTAGACGACGAGCTCCTGGCCCTCCGGGAGAATCGTGGCGGCCGCCCGCATGGAGCGCTGGGCGATGGCGTCGGAGGCCCGGTCCCACAGCACCGCGCTGCGGGCGTCGGCGCATTCCGGTCCCGAGATCTCGGGGTGCGCGTGGTCCACGTAGTAGCGGGAGCCGTTGGTGAGTACGGCGTTGACGAGATGCGTCTCGGGTTCGTAACCGACGTCTCCCCCGCCGACACCGCGCGCGTCGCGGCCCGGCATCTCGTCCTCGAAGTCCCACTCGACGCGGGCCATCGGCGAGCCCGGAGCGTGCTGGAGGCCCGACAGGTAGGCGTTGATCAGCAGCGAGGAGGCCGTGATGGGGTTGGACTCCTCGGTCCCCCGATGGGTGATCCCGTATTCGGTCTCGATCCCGCAGATCTTGGGGACGACCACGTTCGGATGCGTTCCGCGTGCGTTAGAGGTACTGGCCGGTGGCGACCCGTTCGATGGAACGGCCGCCGGTGTTGGCGTTGTCGCGATGCACGAGCGTGCGCACGAAGACGATCCGCTCGCCCTTCTTCCCGGCGATCTTCGCCCAGTCGTCGGGGTTCGTGGTATTGGGCAGATCCTCGTGCTCGGCGTGCTCCTGGACGACGGACTCCAGCAGGTCGTCCAGCGTGATACCGCTGGGCCCCCCGGCGATGACCCGCTTGATGGCGAGCTTCTTGGCCCTCCGCACGATGTTCTCGATCATGGCCCCCGAGGCGAAGTCCCGGAAGTACATGGTCTCCTTGTCGCCGTTCTGGTAGGTGACCTCGAGGAACTCGTTGTGCTGCTCGGCGCTGTACATCTCCGCGACCGTCTGCTCGATCATGCCGCGAACCGCCTTGTCCCGCTCTCCCCCGCCGATCGTCTCGACGGCACTCTTGGCGATCGGCAGGCCCACGGTGAGGTAGCGGGCGAAGATGGCGGCGGCCGCCTCGACGTCGGGCCGCTCGATCTTGATCTTCACGTCGAGCCTGCCGGGCCGCAGTATGGCGGGATCGATCAGGTCCTCCCGGTTGGAGGCTCCGATCACGATGACGTTGCGGAGGGCCTCCACACCGTCGATCTCCGCAAGCAGCTGGGGCACGACGGTGGACTCCATGTCCGAGCTGATCCCGCTGCCGCGCATCCGGAACAGCGACTCCATCTCGTCGAAGAAGACGATGACGGGCCAGCCCTCGGCGGAGCGATCCCTGGCCTGCTGGAAGACCCGGCGGATCTGCCGCTCCGTCTCGCCGACGTACTTGTTCAAGAGTTCCGGACCCTTGATGTTCAGGAAGTAGCTACGGGCGTTCTCGTTGCCGGTGGCGGCGGCAACCTTGGTGGCCAGCGAGTTGGCCACCGCCTTGGCGATCAGCGTCTTGCCGCAGCCGGGTGGTCCATAGAGCAGGATTCCCTTGGGCGCCGGCAGGCGATGCTCGGCGAAGAGATCCGCGTAGAGAAACGGCAACTCCACAGCGTCGGTGATCTTCTCGATCTGCGCGTCGAGTCCCCCGACATCGTCGTAGGTGACGTCGGGCACCTCCTCCAGAACGAGGTCCTCGACCTCCGAGCGCACGAGGCGCTCGGTCAGTAGACCCGAGCGGGTGTCCATGAGCATCGGGTCGCCCACGCGGAGCGGCATGCCGATCAGACCGTCGGCGAGGTCGACCACGCGCTCCTCGTCGGCGCGACAACTCACGACCGCTCGCCGGCCGCCGTCGAGCAATTCGGTCAGCGTGACGACCTCTCCTGTGCCGTCAGCGGTCCGCGCCAGGACCACGCTGAGGGACTCGTTGAGGGCGACCTCCTGGCCGCGCTCCAGAGTTCCGTCGACCTCGGGGTGGATTGCCACGCGCATCTTGCGTCCCGAGGAGAACACGTCGGCCGTGCCATCGTCGTTCAGCCCGAGCACGGTGCCGTAGGCGTTGGGGGTCTGCGTGAGCTTCTCGACCTCCTCCCGGAGGGCGCCGATGTGCTCGCGCGCCTCGCGCAAGGTGTGGGTGAGCTTCTCGTTCTGCGAGACGGCCTGGGCCAACTGGCCCTTGGTCTCCAGGAGACGCTCCTCGAGAGTGCGTATGCGCTGGGGGGTGTCCTGGAGCCGCCGCCGCAGCGCCTCGATCTCCTGGCGCAGCAGCTTCAACTGGACGCTCTGATCCTTGGGTATCTCCTCGATGATCTCACCTCCCTCCGCTCGTGTCTGCGTGCGACCCTACACGCGGCGCGATCGGTTGACGTGGCTACACTCGCGCCCGGCGACGCCGTCGCGGCAGAGCCGGCACAGCGGCTGGCTCGTATCCGTGCGGGGCGCCTCCAGCCCGGCGCTATACTCGTAAGCGCGGTGATTAGCCGGTTGGAGCTGCACCAGCAAGTCAATCGGGGAGCGGCAAGATGAAGGTCTGGATCGACCAGGATCTGTGCACAGGCGACGGTCTCTGTGAGGAGATCGCTCCGGACGTGTTCACTCTGCTCGATGACGGCTTGGCGTACGTGCGCGAGGGCGACACGATCTTCAGCGATCCGGGAGGTCCCACCGGCCTGGCCGTCGTACCGGCGGGTCAGGAAGAGGCGACGATCGAGTCCGCCGAGGAATGCCCCGGGGAGTGCATCTTCATCGAGATCGACGCCTGAACCGGCCTCGGGCGCCCTTTTCGAGACTCCTCTCACAGGTTCTGACCCCCGCCACGCGCGCCTCGGCGGCCGACGCGTCACCCGCTACTCGGGGCTGAGGCTCACCCAGCCGACGACGCGGTCGAGGCCCTCCGGCGGTGACGGCAGCGATTCCAGGCTCCATCGCACCAGCAGCGAGCCCTCCGCCTGCTCGGCGAACCAGCCCGGCGTCGTGGCGGCCATCGGCGCCAGCAGCCAGAGCACGCTTCCCACGGCGGCCGCGGCGACGATGCATCCGGCGATCCGATCGGCGGTGCGGAGCGAGTCCGGGAGCGCCAGGTGCAGCAACCTCCCGAGAGCGTGACCGGCAAGGTGCCCCGCCAGGGCGCCGGCCACGAGAGTCCCCGCGCTGACTCCCAGCGGATAGGCCAGGGGGTGCCAGCGCGCCACGTCGTCGGCGATCTGCTCCAGAATCCAGGGCAGCAGCCGCGTGGCCGCCAGGAGCCCCGGCGCCACGCCCAGCCAGGCGAGCCCCGGCCGGAGCAGCCCGGTCCGCAGCCCCACGAGCGCTCCCAGCAACAGCAGACCCAGCACGGCCAGGTCCAGGAGGTTCACGGTCGAGCGCCCCTAGGCCGGCAGGAGCCGGGCGTGTGTGACGAAACCGGTGTGGGCCACCATACGGTGTTCGGGCCGCACGGCCTCACCGGCGACGTACCAACCTCGCTGCAGGACCTCGACGGTGGCCGCAAGGGCCCACGGCCCGCGCTCCAGCGCCTCACGCAAGCGAGTCGCCTGGATCACGCTGGGCGTGTAGGCGATGAGAATGCCGCCGGGGCGCAGGCACCCGGGCGCGTGCGGCACGACCTGCCAGGGCTCGGGCAGGTCCAGGGCAATGCGGTCCAGGTCCTGCAGGTCGATTCCCTCGTAGCAGTCGCGCTCCTCCACGCGATAGCGCCCCGCTGCGGCGGATCCGAGGAACTCCTCCACGTTCTTGCGGGCCCTGCGCGCGAAGTCGCCGCGGAGCTCGTATCCGACGACGTCCGCGCCGGCGCGCAGCAGCGCCAGCGACAGCGCCCCCGACCCCACCCCGGATTCCAGGACGCGGTCCCCCGGAGCGATGTCGGCGAACAGAAGCATGGGCCCGAGATCCTTGGGGTAGATGACCTGCGCGCCACGCTTCATCTTGACGATGTAGTCGGAAAGCGTCGGACGGTACGCCCGGAACCTGGTCCCGCCGACCGAGCGCAGCTCGCTGCCCTCGGGGCGGCCCAGCAGATCGTCCCATGCCACCAGGCCTGTGTGAGAGTGGAAGAACCCGCCAGGTTCGAGGCGCCGCAGGTAACTGCGGTCCTTCCGGTCGACGAGCAGCACCAGGTCACCACCGGCGAACAGCCGGTCACCGTGCCTGCCCGGCGCAGCGCCTCCCGCCGGTGTGCCGCGGTCGGCCGCCGTACGGTGTGCTTCCTCGTCGCTCACGCGTCGCGTCGGGGCCGCCGGTGGTGGCTGACGACGAGACGCTCGCCGGGCCGCAAGTGCACGACGCCCTGCGCGCCCGGTGTGGTCGGCCGAAGGGCGCGCTGCAGGCCTCGCAGACCCCATGCGAGCAGACCCACCAGTAGCCAGCCCGTGCTCGTGCCGAACAGACCCCGGGTGATGCCGCGCCGGCGGGCGATGGCCAGCATGCGCCCTGTGGTGCCCACGGCTCCCGACCTCAGTACCGGCGCAATTCGACGAACGTCCGCGACAGGCGGCCCCGGCGCCTGCCCAGGACGTACGCCGCGACCACGAGGAGTGCTGCGGAGAGCACACCGGCGCGCCAGCCGGCTTGGCGAGCCGGCAAGCTGGCAGCGTTCAGCGCGCCCGCCACCTCCTTGAGCTTGGCCTCGAGGTCGTCGCGGGTGATGTGGGCTTCCCCGGCGCTCACTCGGGCGACTCCGGTCCGGCGCGGCGGCGCGCCCGGGCGGCCGACCTTGCGAGCAGGAAGACCACCAGAACGGCAGCCAGGACGATGGCGTACGGCGTCCAACTGAGGCTTCCGGCGAGGTGATCACCGGTCTCGGTCTGCAGGGCGCGCAGCCCCGCCAACGCCAGGAGGACCAACCCCGCGCAGAGGAAGACGCCGCCGGCGAGCCCGAATCCAAGCCAGGCCGCCAACCGCTTGAGCGGTTCGACGGCCTCCTGGCGGAAGTACGCGAGCACGACATCGCGGAACTCGGCGAGCACTTCGGCCGGGTCGTCGGTTACCGGCGGCGGGGCCTCCGCGGCCGGGGGTTGGGTTCCTGCGGCGGACTCCTGCGAGTACCGGGTCTCGTCGCCCGCAGCCGGAAACATGCCACCGAGTCTACCGCCGGCCCCCATCCGGCCTGATTCCC
>JAGWAL010000006.1:0-3655 GCA_021296415.1 Acidimicrobiia bacterium
CAAGATCGGCACCGCCGCCTGCCCGCCGTACCACCTGGCGGTGGTGATCGGCGGCACCTCGGCGGAGTACGCGCTGGGTGTGGCAAAGCTGGCCTCGGCCCGCTACCTGGACCATCTACCCCCCGACGGCTCGCCCGGCGGCAGGGCCTTCCGCGACACCGGCTGGGAGGAGCGCATCCTGGAGCTGACCCGCCAATTCGGCATCGGCGCCCAGTTCGGCGGCAAGTACTTCTGCCACGACGTCCGGGTGGTGCGCCTGGCCCGCCACGCGGCCTCCTGCCCCGTGGCCATCGCCGTGTCCTGCTCCGCCGACCGCCAGGTGCTGGGGCGGATCGGTGCCGACGGCGTGTTCCTCGAGGCGCTGGAGACCGACCCCGCCAGGTTCCTGCCGGCAACGACCGACGCGAGCCTGTCGGCCGAGACGGTGGCCATCGACCTGGACCGTCCGATGGACGAGATCCGCGCCACCCTGTCCGCACACACGGTCCGCACACGGGTGTCGCTCACCGGCACGCTCGTGGTCGCCCGCGACGCCGCCCACGCCCGCATCAAGGCGGCCCTGGACGCCGGCGGGGAGATGCCGGACTACCTACGCCGCTACCCGGTGTACTACGCCGGTCCCGCCAAGACCCCCGAGGGCTACGCCTCCGGCTCCTTCGGCCCCACCACGGCGGGACGCATGGACAGCTACGTCGAGCAGTTCCAGGCCGCCGGGGGGAGCCTGGTCATGCTGGCCAAGGGCAACCGCTCACGGGCCGTCACCGACGCCTGCGCCACCCACGGCGGCTTCTATCTGGGCTCCATCGGCGGCCCCGGCGCCCGCCTGGCCGCCGACTCGATCCGCGCCGTGGAGGTGCTGGACCACGCCGACCTCGGCATGGAGGCCGTCTGGCGCATCACCGTGGAGGACTTCCCGGCCTTCATCGTCATCGACGACAAGGGCAACGACTTCTTCGCCGAGGTCTCCCGACCCCTCAGAATCCGCCGCTGACCGGCGGCCGGGGCCAAGTTCCTCAGGCCAGAGCCTCGCCGATTGTCTGGACCAGCAGCCTGGTCACCACGTAGGGGTCGGCATTGGCATTCGGCCGGCGATCCTCGATGTAGCCGTGCCCATCTTGGTGCACCTGCCAGGGGATACGCACCGAGGCGCCCCGATCCGACACCCCGTAGCTGTAGGTGTCGTAGCGCTCGGTCTCGTGCGCGCCGGTGAGGCGGAGTTCGATGCCATCGCCGTAGCCCGCGATGTGCTCCTCGGGCTTGCCGGCGGCGCCCAGCGCCTCGGCGGCGGCCACGACGGCCTCGTAGTTCCGGCGCATGCTGGCGGTGGACACGTTGGTGTGCATACCCGCACCGTTCCAGTCGCCCTGCATCGGCTTGGCCGCCAGGCTGATCTCGATCTCATGGTCCTCACCGGCACGGTACAGCAGGTAGCGGGCCAACCAGATGTGATCGCCCACGGCGAGAGGATCCAACGGGCCGATCTGGAACTCCCACTGTCCCGGCATCACCTCGGCGTTGGTTCCGGAAATGGCGAGTTCGGCCGCGATGCACCAATCCGTGTGCTGCTCGACCACCTCGCGGCCGTGGATGCGCAACGCGCCCACGCCGCAGTAGTACGGCCCCTGCGGGCCGGGGAACCCGTTGGGGGGGAAGCCCGACGGCCACTTGGTGACCGGGTCCAGCATGGTGTATTCCTGCTCGAGGCCGAACCAGAAGTCCTGTTCGCCATACTTGTCGAGGATCGCGCGTGTCTTCGCCCGCATGTTGGTGGGGTGCGGCTCCATGGTCTCGGGCAAGAACGTCTCGTTCATCACCATCACGTTGTCGCCGCCGCGCAGTGGGTCGGGGCAGGTGAAGACCGGCTTCAGGACAACGTCGGAGTCGCTGCCCTCTGCCTGGTTGGTGCTGGAGCCGTCGAAGCCCCAGATTCCGGGTTCCTCACCGTCGGCGAGGACCCTCGTCTTGGATCGCACCTCGGCCATATGTACTCAGCCCTGTAGGCCATGGTTGCTCCTTGCGTGAAACCGACTTAACCCGTCGGCATGGCGGATGTGGGAAGCAGAAGAGATCACCGCTGATCCCGGGGGTCGCCGGGCGACCGATGGCCGGCACCCCCGCCAGTGGAACGATACAGAAAACTGCATCGAGCGCAACCGGGCACCCGCCAACACGGGCAGGAGCCGAGTGGCTCGCAGGACGCGGCAACGTAAGGACCACCGACGAGAGACGGGCGGGCCTCCCGTCGCCGACGTGCCGAGCGCGGTCGCCCGATGACTCGCAGGCCGCGGCGACGCAAGACGGATCAGTTGATGGCGCGTTCCCGCTCGGCCCAGTAGGGGGCGCGGAGCTTGTACTTCTGGAGTTTGCCGGTGGCGGTGCGCAACAGATCCTCCCGGAACTCCACCGAGGTGGGGCACTTGTAGTGGGCCAGGCGCTCACGGCAATGGGCGATCAGTTCCTCGGCGCTGGCCTCGGCGCCGAGGGCCAGCACCACCAACGCCTTGGGGGTCTCGCCCCAGCGCTCGTGGGGCACGCCGATCACCGCCACCTCGGCGACAGCGGGGTGGGCGAACAGGCAGTCCTCCACCTCGATCGAGGAGACGTTCTCGCCGCCGCTGATGATCACGTCCTTGCGCCGGTCGGTCAGCACCAGGTAGCCGTCGCCATCCAGGTAGCCCCCGTCACCGGTGTGGAACCAACCGCCGGCCAGCGCCTCGTCGCTGGTCTCGGGTTGCTCCCAGTAGCCCTCCATGACGTGGTTGCCCCGGGCCTCCACCTCGCCGTCGGCCGAGACGCGCACCTGGATGCCCAGCGCCGGCACGCCCTGGCGCACCAGCCGCTCGGCCCGCTCGGCGGGCGTCAGGTCGTCCCATTCGGGGCGCACCCGGTTCATGGTCAGGTAGGGCGCCGTCTCGGTCAGCCCGTACAACTGCATGCACTCCCAGCCCAGTTCGGTCTCCATGCGTTCGATGGTGCGCCGCGGCGGGGGTGCTCCCGCCACCGTCATCCGCACGGTGCCCGAACCGGGTATGGGTCCCTGCCAGTCCTCGGCGGCCGCCAGCACTGCCGCCACCACCGCCGGCGCACCGCACAGGTAGGTGACCCCGTGGCGCTGGATGCGCCGCAGGATCTCGGCGCCATCGATCTTGCGGATCACCACCTGGGTCGCGCCGACCCCGGTCAGCGCGTACGGCATCCCCCAGCCGTTGCAGTGGAACATGGGCAGCGTGTGCAGGTAGACGTCGCGGTCGCTCACCCCGGCGCTCCAGCCGAAGGTCACGGCGTTGAGCCAGATGGTGCGGTGGGTGACCTGGACACCCTTGGGGCGCGCCGTGGTGCCGCTGGTGTAATTGATGGCGGCGGTGGCGTCCTCGTCGGGCGCCCAGGGGCGCGGCTCCACCTCGCTGTCGGCGAAGAGCGCCTCGTCGGCCTCGGGCCCGATGATGAAGCGGTGCTCGCAGTCCACGCCGGCCAGATCTTCGGTCAGTTCGGGGTCGATCAGCAGCATCCGGGCGCCGCAGTGCGAGACGATGTAGTCCACCTCGGCGGCGTTGAGACGGAAGTTCACCGGCACCGAGATCCGCCCCGCGGCGCTGACCCCCAGCATGGTCGTGACCAGCCGGGCGGCGTTGTGCGACACGATCGCCACCCGTTC
>JAGWAL010000006.1:3709-37382 GCA_021296415.1 Acidimicrobiia bacterium
TGAGCGTCCCCCAACTCGGCGCCGGCTGGTCGGGTTCGTCGATCAGCGCCGGCCGGTCGGGATAGACGTGCGCCGCCCGGTCGATGAAGTCCCCCACGGTCAGCGGTACTTTCATGCGCCCTCCCGCTCGCCCGAGTCGTGACTGGTCGTGCAATCTAGCCTTGGCGCTCGGCGGCCTCGGCACCGGCGCGAGACTGCTGAGCCGAGCCGTTCGGCTGCCGACTTGAACTGGACGTGCCTGGATTCCGGCCTTCGCCGGAATGACCAGCGGCGCGACCGGATTGACGGCGAAGCGGGATCGGCATGACGGGCATGGAGCCGGGACATCCACAGGAAGACACGATCGAGGGAGCGACGATGAGGAGCCAACCGCTGGTGGCCGTGGAACCGGATTGCTGGCGACGGGCCTCGCTTGCGGTGGCCGTCACCGCCGCCGGCGAGCGAGGCCGAAGGTCTCATCTGGGCGGACCCGCAGAACCCTCACCTGCTGGGGCCGGTGCTCGACGCGGCGCCGCAGCTGCACTGGATCCAGCTGCCCTACGCCGGCATCGAGCCCTACCTGCAGTTCCTGGACGGCGAGCGTCTCTGGACGTGCGGCAAGGGCGTGTACGCCGAGCCGGTGGCCGAGATGGCCCTGAGCATGCTGCTCGCCGGCATGCGCAGCCTCACCAGCTACATCGGTGCCCGCAGCTGGCTGGGCCCCGAGGGCCGCAACCTGCGCGGCGCCAACGTGGCGATCCTCGGCGGCGGGGGCATCACCAGCGAGCTGCTGAAGCTGCTGGAACCGTTCGACTGCGACACCACGGTGCTGCGCCGCCACCCGGCTCCGATGCAAGGCGCAAGCGTCGTGGGCATCGCGGGGCTGACCGGGGCGCTCGCGGCTGCCGACGCCGTCGTCGTGGCGCTGGCGCTGACTCCCGAGACGAGAGGGATCATCGACGCCGCGGCGCTGGACGTGATGACCGAACACTGCTGGCTCGTCAACGTGGCGCGCGGCGAGCACATCGTCACCGACGACCTCGTCGCCGCGCTCCGCTCGGGCGGCATCGCCGGCGCGGGGCTGGACGTCACCGACCCGGAGCCGCTACCGGACGGCCACGCCCTCTGGGATCTCCCCAACTGCATCATCACGCCCCACGTGGGCAACACCCCGGAGATGGGGCTGGAGCTGCTGGATCGCCGCGTCACGGAGAACGTGCGGCGCTACGGGGCGGGCGAGCCGCTCCTGGGGCCGGTGGACGTGGCGCTGGGCTACTGACCGCTGCGGCCGGCGCGCTTAGGGCTCCGAGGGGATCCGCACCTCCACCACCCGGCTGGCGCCGCCGTCGTGGCGGATCACCCGTAACGCCCGTCCCCCGACGGCGTGCCGGTTGGGGCCGAACGTCGCCGAGTCCATCCACAGGTCCACGTCGTCGAACCGCTCGATGTCGGCCGCCAGGACGATCGGGTCGAGGCTCCCCGTGCGTTGCGCGGCCCGGATGAAGATCCACAGCGCCTCCGCGCCGGTCACCGCCCACCCCACGCGGTCGTCCACGGTCGCCTCGATCTCCCCGCGCTCCACCCGGTCCTGATCATCGCCGGCGGGCTCGCGGCGGAGATCGCCGGTGATGATGGAGGCGAAGTAGGCGTTCACCTGATTGCTCGGATCGTCGCCGTACGTGGACGCCTCGCTTATCACCACCAGAGGTTCGTGCCCGGGGATTTCATAGCGCAGCGCCGCACCGTCCAGAGCCGCCGAGGCCAGCACCGGCGTCGTGACGCCCGCCGTTCGCAGGAGCCCGAAGAACGCCGCGCCGCTGCCCCCGACGGCGGCGCAGATGACCGCCATCGGGAAGTTGGCGATCGGTGACAGAGCAAGGGCGGTGGCGTCCTCCCCGACGACCGGCTGCGCGGCGATCCAACGACGGTCGAACGAGAACGAGTAGGCGACCGCTCCCCCCAGCTCGCCGAACCGGCTGCCGAAGGCGTCGCACTGGCGCGTGGCCTCGTCGTTGTCGGACTCGACGAGAGTCGCCACCGAGCGGAACCCGGCCTCGGCGGCGTGCTCGGCCATGGCCCGCCCGTAGGCCGCGGCGGACGTTCCCGCGCTGAAGGTCAGGGGCCGGACCGGCTGGGGCAATGGCCCGCACGGGATGATCACGAGCACGCCGGCGCGCCCTGCCTCCTCGAGTATCGGCCGGTTGAAGAACGGGTCGCACGTGGCGAAGATCACCGGGACATCCCGATCGACGAGCCGGAGCGCCGCCTGGTACGCCGTGTTGAGCTCCGATCGGGTGTCCTCGTAGATGATCTCCAGAGGTCTCCCCCGCAGCCCCCCGGAGGCGTTCACCTGGCGCACGGCGTACTGCAGGGCGTCCAGGACGGGCCCGTCGCGGGGCGCCAAGCGGCCTGTGGTGGCCATCGCCACGCCGATGCGCACAGGCTCGGGACCGGCGAGCCCCGCGGGCGGGGGGGTCGAGGCGCCGGCCGGCGGCGCAACTGGTGCGACCGCGGTGCTCTCCCGCACAGGCGCGAACCCGGGCGAGGTTCCGTCGGTGGGCTCGGACTCCGACGGGTCGCCGGCGCAGGCGGCGGCCACCAGGACCGTCGCCGTCAGAATTGCCGCGACCCCGCAGCGGCTGCGCACGGAACGCAGGTTACGTCGGCGGGATTGTTCCGGGCGGCTCAGCGGCCGGT
Source organism: Acidimicrobiia bacterium (assembly GCA_021296415.1). GTDB lineage: Bacteria > Actinomycetota > Acidimicrobiia > Acidimicrobiales > CATQHL01 > VXNF01. Next base: position 6,386 of record JAGWAL010000006.1, read on the forward strand.
GTCGCTCCGATGCCGGACCCGCCGGGGGCCTCGATCAGCTCGCCACCAGGGCGCGCAGCGACTGCCGCAGCGATCCTGCGGTTGCGATGACGGCCGACGGCTCGTAGCCGCAGTGCGCCATGCAGCTGGCGCAGCGCTCGTCGCGCCCGCGCCCGTACTGATCCCAGTCGGTCGTCTCGATGAGTTCCCGGTAGGTCTCGGTGTAACCGTCGGCCATGAGGTAGCAGGGTCGCTGCCAGCCGAACACGGAGTAGCTGGGGATTCCCCATGGGGTGCACTGGAAGTCGGCCTTGCCCTCCAGGAAGTCCAAGAAGAGCGGCGAGTGGTTGAGGCGCCAGCGCTTGCGCCGCCCGTCGGCGAAGCTCTCGCGGAAGAGTTCCCGGGTTTGCTCGACCTGCAGGAAGTGCTCCTGGTCGGGAGCCTTCTCGTAGGCGTATCCGGGAGAGACCATGACCGAGTCGACTTCCAGGTCGTCGTTCAGGAAGTCCAGCACGCCCCGCACCGACTCGGGCGTGTCGGTGTTGAAGAAGGTGCTGTTGGTCGTGACCCGGAATCCCCGCGCCTTGGCCTCCCTGATCGCCTCGACGACCTCGTCGAAGACACCCTGGCGGGCCACGGCGATGTCGTGGCGCTCGCGCAGACCGTCCACGTGCACCGCCCAGGAGAAGTACGGCGAGGGCTTGAACCGGTCCATCTTCCGCCGCAGGAGCACGCCGTTGGTGCAGAGGTAGACGAAGCGCTTGCGCTCCAGCAACGCCTCGACGATCTCGGCGATCTGCGGATGCAGCAGGGGTTCGCCGCCGGCGATGGACACCATCGGCGCGCCGCACTCCTCCATGGCCGACACGCAGTCCTCGACGCTGAGGCGCTTGCGGAGAATCTCGGTGGGGTGCTGGATCTTGCCGCATCCCGGGCATTCCAGGTTGCAGGCGAACAGCGGCTCCATCTCCACGATGATCGGGTACTTGGAGCGCCGACGGACCTTGTTGTTGAACATGTAGAGGCCCACTCGCGCGGCCTGTCGAAGCGGGATGCCCATCAGCGAGTACCTCCAGGGGCTGCTCGTTCCAGCCCTCGATGACTGTCCTGCCCGGGGAGTGCCTCCCGGGCGTCCAACGTTGCGGCGATGCGGGACAGCACCGCCAGGGCGCGGCGCGCCCGCCACGGTAGCGAAAACGACACCAGCTCCGCGGCCGGCGTGTCGCAAACGACCCTGACCACGGCCAACGGTGCCGGATCGGCCGCCAGCAGCCACCACGACTCCATGTCGACGGCCAGGGTTCCGTCGGCGGCGAGACGGCTGCGCCGCGCCCCGCGCACCGGCCGGGACACCGACCGGACCGGGCCGCGCACCGCGGCGATGCCCGCCTCGCGGAGCCCGACCCTGATGCGCTCGGATTCCGCACCCCAGGTGGACCGATCGGGACCGGGACCGCGCACGGTGTCAGCCACGATCACCTCACCCGGTTCCAGGGAATCGCTGACCGATCCGGCCAGTCCCAGCACGATCGCGCCGGGCCGGTCCGCCATGCGAACGACGCGGCGCGGCGCGGCCCCATGCCGGTGCGCGCGACGCCGGCGCTCGAGGCCCCCCGGCGCGCCGCCGCCGCTTCGAGGCGCAAGGGGCACCAGATCTCGAGGCTCACTGCGACGGCCCCTCGCCCCCGGTGGCGCGCCGGTACCGTCCCAGGGCCATGGTCGGGAAGATCTGCCGGTAGAGGTGGTAGTTGATGTAGAAGTAGCCCTGGAAGCCGGTGCCGGTGTACTGCGGTTCGTCCCAGGTGCCGTCGGGCCGGCACGTGCTGGCCAGCCACTCCACGCCGCGGCGGGTGGGTTCGCCGTACTCGTCGGCCGCCAGGAGCGCAAGCAGGGCCCATGCGGTCTGTGATGCGGTGGGATCGCCGCGGCCCCGCCAGCTGTCGGAGTCGTACGAGCGCAGGTCCTCACCCCAGCCACCCTCGGGGCCCTGCGTGGCGTGCAGCCAGCGGACCGCCCGGCGGATGCGACGATCGCTGGGCGGGACGCCCGCGGCGCGCAGCGCCGGCAGCACGGCACCGAGCCCGTAGAGGTGGTTGACGCCCCAGCGCCCGAACCACGAGCCGTCGGCCTCCTGGTTGACCCACATCCAGTCCACGGCACGCCGCAGGCGCCGGGCATCCACCGGGATGTCGGTGTGGGCGCGGACCCAGCACAGCATCTCCACCACGTGGGCGGTGACGTCGGCACTCGGGGGATCGATGACCTCGCCGAAATCGCAGAAGGGCAACTGCTCGCACAACCGCCGGACGTTGTCGGCGTCGAACGCCGCGTAGCCGCCGTCGCTGCTCTGCATGCCTTCGGCCCAGGCGACGGCCCGGGCAATCGCCGCGGTGGCGCGCTCGGGGTCCGACGCCTCCGCCTGTCCCAGCGCCAGCACCACCTCGGCGGTGTCGTCGAGGTCGGGATAGTTGTCGTTGTGGAACTCGAAGGCCCAGCCTCCGGGGGCGAGTTCGGGACGGCGGGCCGCCCAGTCGCCGCGCACCCGCACCTCCTCGTCCAGCAGCCAGTCCGCCGCGGCAACCATCGCCGGGTGATCGCGGCGCAGCCCGGCGTCGCCGAGCGCCACAACCGCCAGAGCCGTGTCCCACACCGGCGACTGGCAGCACTCCATCCAGCGCATGTCCCCGTCGCGAACCTCGAACGTGTCGAAGCACGCCAGGGCCCGGGCCAGGACGGGGTGATCCAGCGAGTAGCCGCGCAGGTGCAGGGCGATGATCGAGTACACCCAGGGCGGCTGGATGCCCCCCCAGCAGCCGTCGGACTCCTGGCGGCGGATGATCCACTGCTCGGCGAGCTTCATGGACATCTCCCGGAGCCGCCACATGGGCCGGCGGTAGTACTTGTGCAGCAGCTTGTCGAAGCGCTGGAAGCAGCCTGCGGAGGTGTTGATCGACCGGCGGCGGCGCTCGGGCGGCACCTCCCCGGTGCGCAGCTCGTCCAGCGAGATGCCGAGGTCGACGCTGGGCCGGTAGGTGCTGACGATCGTGAGCGGCACGATCGTCTGGCGGGCCCAGCAACCGAAGTCGTAGATGTTCAGCGGCACCCAGCGCGGCAGCAGGATCAGCTCGGGGGGAATGGCGGGCAGGTCCTCCCACGCCCACAGGCCGAACAGGGCCAGCCACAGCCGGGTGAACACGCGCGAGCACTCCAGGCCGCCGAGGTCGCGGACGAACTCCGCGGCCAAGCGCATGTGCTCGGCATCGGGACTGTCACCGGCGAGGCGCAGCGCCGTGTAGGCCTCCACCGCCAGCGACAAATCGGAGGGTCCTCCGTAGTGCGACGACCAGCCGCCGTCGGCACACTGCTTCGACCGGATCCAGTTCGCCGTGAGCGTCAGAGTCTCATCGTCCAGGATGCCCAGGAAGGCGCGCAGCAGCAGGTCTTCGGCCTCGATGGCCACGTTGGTCTCCAGGTCGCCCCTCCACCAGCCGGCCTCGTCCTGCATGCGCAGCAGCGCATCGGTCGACCTGCGCAAGGTGTCGGCGGTCGCCTGTTGGAGCTCGCCGTCAGCCGCCCCCGATGAGCCCCAGGGCAGCGCCGGCAGCGAACGTTTTGCCATGGTCATACTTCAACCTCCCGTTCAGAAGTCCCGATCGACGATGAAGTCCGCCAACTCCAGCAGTTCGGCCGCCGCAGCCGGGTCGATCTCCACTGCATCCAGTGCCTCCGCCGCACGATCCATGCACTCCCGCGCCGCTGCGGCGGTGACGGCACGACCGCCCACCTCCTCGACGAGCACCGCGGCCCGGGCGATGTCGGCCTCCTCCAGGTGGTCCCGCCTGTAGAGGTCGGCCAGTTCTGCGGCGGCGGCGCTGTTCGAACTCAGGGCGACCGTGACGGGGAGGGAGCGCTTGCGCTCGCGCAGGTCGTTGCCGGCGGGTTTGCCCGTGACGGCGGGCTCGCCCCAGATGCCCAGCAGATCGTCGACGGCCTGGAACCCCCGGCCCAACTCGTCGCCGAACCGGCGCAGTCCGGCGACGGTCTGCGCCGGCGCCCCCGCAAGGATCGCCCCGACCGCGCTGGCGTGGGCGAGCAGCGCGCCCGTCTTCAGCGAGATCATGTCCCAGCAGTCGGCCACCGAGACGTTGTCGCGGCCGTCGAGCGACATGTCCAGCGACTGTCCGGCGATCATGGCGGCCGTCGCCCGGGCGAGGTCGGCGGCAGCGGCGGCTCGGGGCGGCGTCGCACCGTCCAGCAGAGCCTCGAACGCCAACGCCATGACGGCGTCGCCGACGATGATGGCATGGTCGGTGCCGTAGACCTTCCAGACGGTGGGCCGGTGACGGCGCTCGGCGTCATCGTCGACGATGTCGTCGTGGATGAGCGAGTAGTTGTGGATCAGTTCGACCGCCACCCCGCCCGGGATGGCCACCTCGGATGCCGCGCCGACCGCCTCGGCGGACAGCACCGCAAGGGTGGACCGCACCCCCTTGCCACCGCCGGAGTTGCCGAGTGCGACGCCCTGGGCGTCGGTCCAGCCGAAGTGGTAGCGGACCGGGACGGCGAGTTCGGTCGCCAGGCGGTCGACCGCAACCACGAGCGCGGGCTGCACGAGTTCGCCGGCCCGCCGGAGCACCGCAGGTGCGGACCGCTTCATGCCGCCACCGCCGGCGCGTCGGGAAGGTCGGCGCGCGGCTCGGACGGCCGCGCCGCGGCCGCGAACCCGGTCGCCAGCCGTGCCGCCTCGACCCCGCTGCGCACGGCGCCCTCCATCGTGGCCGGCCAGCCCGTGTCGCACCAGGCGCCGGCCAGGAAGACGCCCGCCAGCGCGGTGCGGGCGCCGGGGCGCAGCTCGTGGGTGCCCGGTGCCCCGAAGAAGGTTGCGGCGCGCTCACGCGTGACGATCGAGTCGGTGACGCGGGCACCGCCGGCGGCAGGCAGCAAGCGGGCCATCTCGGCCTCGAAGTGCCGCACCAGATCGGGCGAGCGGCGCCCGATGTACGACCGCGCCGCCGACAGGGAGACGGTCAGGCACTGCCGCCCGTCGTCGAGTCCGGACGCCTCGGTGTGGTCGAAGACGAACTCCACGTCGCTGCCCACGCCTGCGGCCATCGGCAGCTCCATCACGGGGCGGTCGTAGACAAGATGCACGTTCACGATCGGCGAGACGCCGAGCTCCTCGAGTCGCTCCTGGCTCGCCACGGCGCCCGCCGGCAACAGCGGGCCGGCGGCAGCGTGGGGCACCGCCACGACGACGGCGTCGGCCTCGATCGGCCGGCCGTCGGTCTCCACGACGGGTCGCCCGTCCGGGCCGGGGCGCACGCCCCGCACCGCAGCGCCCGTCGTGACATCGGCTCCGGCCGCCTCCAGCGTCCGCCTCGCCGCGTCGCCGTGCAGCACCGACAGCGGCACCTTCGCCCAGCCGATGTCACCGGCGTCGGCACGGCTCAGCAGCCCGGTCCGGAACACCATGGCGGCGAGCTTGAGGGACGCCTCGGCCGCCGGAACGTTGACCGTCGGCAGCACGATGAGATTCCACAGCGCCTCGACGGTGGCGGTGTCGGTGCCCCGGGCCGCCAGCCAGTCACCGAACGTCATGCAGTCCAGGGCGGGATCCTCGGGGTCCAGGCGGCGCAGCGCCATGGCGGTGCGGACGACCCGCAGCCGGCGGCGGCGCCCCAGGTGCGGGTAGGTCAGCAGCGACGCCAGGAGGTGCAGCGGTGCGGGGCCCGCGGTGCGGCGGATGGCGCCGATCGGGCCGCCCGGACGCAGCACCGGGACCTCCAGCCGGCTCTGCAGGCGCACCTTGTCCGCCGACCCGATCCGCTCCAGGAACCGCCGGTAGGCGTCGCAGCAGCGCATGAACACGTGCTGGCCGTTGTCGAAGGAGATGCCGCGGTGCTCGAACGACCAGGTCGCACCGCCCAGGCGAGGGCGCCGCTCCAGCAGCGTCACGGCGGCGCCCCGGTCGGCGGCCTCGACGCCCGCCGCCAGGCCGGCAAGGCCGCCGCCGACCACCACGACCCGCTGCCGATCGTTCATGGCCGCAGCCCCACCATGCTCCGCACGGCGACCAGGGCCTTCTCGCGGGCCGGCAGCCGGACGCGCATGCTGAGCGGCCGCTCGGGATGGGTGAGGATGCGGTCCAGCAGCCGCCGGTAGATGCCCGCCATCGCCGCCGTGCAAGCCCGGCTGCGATGGTCCAGATGGTCCAGCAGGACGAGCCCTCGCTCGAACCAGCTCGCCGCCTGCTCGCCGACGTGCCGCACCAGCGCCGCCACACCCTCGGGCGGCCCCCACTCCCCCGGGCGGATCCCGCAACGTTGTCGCTCCCGCTCGGGCAGGTAGATGCGTCCCATGGCGTGGTCCTCGCCGATGTCGCGCAGCATGTTGGTGAGCTGCAGCGCCACGCCGAGTTCGTCGGCCAGCACCGGCGCCTCGTCGCCGGCGCCGGATCGGACCTTGTCGCGGGTGCCGAAGACCCCCAACGACAGGCGGCCCACCGAGCCCGCCACCAGGCGGCAGTAGCGCACCGTGTCGTCCATGGTCTCGTACGTCGTGCCGGTCACGTCGTGCTCGCAGCCCTCGACGATCTCGTGCAGCACCTCCAGCGGGATCGGGTAGTGCTCGGCGGCGTCGGCCAGTCCCACGAGGACCGGGTCGGCCGGATCGGCCAGGTCACCCGCCGCCAGCGCGTCGATGCAGGCGTGCATCTCTCCGAGCGCCGCCAGCTTGCGGTCCTTGGGCCACTCACCATCGCCGACGTCGTCGATCCTGCGGGCCATGGCATAGAGCGCCGCCATCGCCCGGCGCTTGGGCGGCGGCAGCAGGCGGATGCCGTAGGCGAAGTTGCGGGCCTCGGCCCACGTGATCTCCTCGCAGCGCCGGTACGCCGCCTCTGCGGTGAGCGCGGTCACGCCAGGCTCCGCCGGCGCAGCACGGCGCCAAGGTACAGCGGCACGAAGCGGCGCAGCAGCCGTAGCGGGCCGGCCTGCCGGGTGGTGCTCAACACCTCGCACCCAGCGGCCTCGATGGCGTCGAGGCCGGCGAGTCCTCCGGCCACGAAGCCGGTGATCGCCAGCCGGGCATGTCCACGCAGCGACGCCACGAGCTCCCTGCCGCCCTCCAGCAGATCCCGGGCGCGGCCGGCTTCGAAGGCCACGAGCTTGCGCAGCGGCTCGCCGGCCACGGGGGCCGCCAGGTCGGCACGGGTGCAGCCGAAGCGCTCCATGTCGACCGCGGGCAGGTAGACGCGCCCGGCGGCGGCGTCCTCGCCGACGTCCTGGAGGTGTTCGAGCACCTGCAGCCCGCTGCAGACGGCGTCGGAGGCAGCCATGCGCTCCGGTGTGGAGGCCTCGAAGACGGCCAGCACGAGATGGCCGACCGGGTTGGCCGACAGCTCGCAGTACCCCAGCAGTTCCTCCCAGTCGGCGTAGCCGCCCTTGGTCTGGTCGAGCCGGTTGGCCGCCAGCAGCCGGTCGAACGGCGTGCGGGGGATGTCGAACTCGCGCACCACCGCCGCGAGACGACGGAAGATCGGGTGTCGCGGGGATCCGCCATCGCCGGCGTAGAGGTCGTCGATCTGGCGCTCCAGCCAGTCGAGCGCCGCCGTGCGATCCCCCGGGTACTCGTCACCGAGATTGTCGACCAGCCGGGCATAGCCGTAGATCGCCTCGAGATGCCGGCGCAGCCGGCGCGGCAGCACCCGCAGTGCAACCGGGAAGTTCTCCCCGCCGGTGCGCGCCATGATGGAGTCGCTCTCGGCGTACTGCTCGACCGGCTCGGTCGGAGCCGCCGCGGCCGTGGGAACCGGCCGGCCGCCGACCCCGGCCCGGCCCACCGTTGGTTCGCTGGACACGGCATCCTCCACCCGTACGGACCCACCGGTCAGAGCTGATTCCCACAACGGCAAGCAACCTACACAAACACTGACCGCTCGGTCCATGTGTTGCGGTAGCGCCGCCGTTGCGCGGAGGCTATCCCGAGTGGTCCGGTCGCGGCGCCGGAGACCGTCCGGGTGCGGCGCCGGAGACCGTCCGGGTGCAGCGCCGGCGGCCGCTAGCCCGGCGTCGGGACGCGCGGGTCTCGCCCGCCCACCAGCGACCGGAAGACCTGCACGGTGGCGTCCAGGATCACCATCCCGGCGGCGGCGTGGCTCTCGGCCTCGCCGGGCAGCAGGATCTCCCCCATCTCGGTGGCCAGCAGCCGGAACGTGTCGCGCGCCTCGGCGACGTACTCGGGCTCGAACAGCATGGACCTCTTGGCCAACTCCAGCAGGACCGGCAGAGCGGGACGCAGGGCCGCGGCGCAGATCTCCGCCGCGGCGCGCATGTCGACCGGCTGGGGAAGTTCGGCGACCTCGCGGCGGAAGCGCTCCAGGGTCTGCAGCACCACCCGCTCGGCGGCGCGCACGAAGACCTGACTCTTGGACTCGAAGTGGCGGTAGAAGGTGCCCTTGGCGACGTCGGCGCCCGCGCACAGGTCGGCGACGCTCACCTCGCCGTAGCTGTGCAGGCCGAACGCCTCGATGGCCACGTCGAGGATCCGCTCGGCCACGACGGACTCCTCGGGACCGCCGCCGAGCTGCGGTGCCTGCAGGAGCGCGCTGTCGCGGTCGGCGAGGATCTCCGGCAGGACCTCGGCGATCTTCGCCAGCGAGAGGCGCTGGCGCTGCCGGAGGCCGCGGATCACGCGCAGCGCGTCGACGTGCTCGGGGCCGTACAGGAAGCGCTTGGGCGCGATCCGGGCGGGGGGCGGCAGCAGACCCCGCCGCACATAGTGATGCACCGTGGATGCCGGTACGCCGGTCCGGTCCACCAACTCCGCCATCGCGAAGCCGTCCGTGCGCTGAGCGTCCATCTCTTCCCGCGTCGATGAGTAGCCCGTGTAGGCCGAACAGTACTCCGCCCGTCGCGAGACCGCGGCCGCTGGCCGACAGAATGGCGCGCAGGCGCGCCGTGCCCGGTTCGGTGTGCCCCAGCCCCGTGAACCGAGCGGCCCCGGAGGCGGATCAGTGAGTCCCCCCACACCAACGAACCCGGCGAGCACCCGCCGGCGCTGGGATCGTGAGATCTTCCGGCTGGCGATCCCCGCCTTCGGCGCGCTCGTGGCCGAGCCGGCGTACGTGCTGGTGGACACCGCCATCGTGGGCCACCTGGGCACGCCGCAGCTCGCCGGCCTGGCGCTGGCCGGTCAGCTGCTGCTCAGCGTCTACGCCCTGTTCATCTTCCTGGCCTACGGCACCACGGCGGCCGTTGCCCGGCTGCTGGGCGCGGGCCGGGCGGCCGACGCCGCCCGCTGGGGGGTGCAGGCCCTGCTGCTGGCACTGGTCGCCGGCGTCGCCGCGGGCGGCCTGCTGTACGGCCTCTCCGATCCGCTGCTGCGGCTGCTGGGCGGCGAGGGTGAGGTGCTCGTACAGGCCCGCATCTACCTGCACATCAGCCTGGCCGGGCTGCCGGCCCTGCTGCTCATGCTGGCTGGCGTGGGGTACCTGCGGGGCGGGCTGGACATGGCCCGTCCCCTGAAGGTGGCGGCGCTGACGGCTGCCGGGAACCTGGTGCTCGAGGTGATCCTGGTGTACGGACTGGGTTTCGGCATCGGCGCCTCGGCCCTGTCGACGGTGGTGGCCCAGTGGGTGGGCGCGGCGCTGTTCGTTCGCTGGGTGCTGCAGGAGGCGCGCCCGCACGTCTCCGGCCTGCGGCCCGACCCGGCCGTCCTGCGCAGGCTTGTGGCCACCGGCGGCTCGCTGCTGGCCCGCACCGCGGCCCTGCAGGGGGCCTTCGTGGCGGCCACCGCGGTGGCGGCCCGCACGGGTGTGGCCGACCTGGCGGCGCACCAGGTGAACGCCCAGCTGTTCGCCTTCTCGGCGCTGGCACTGGACGCGCTGGCCATCGCCGCCCAGGGCATGGTCGGCACGAAGCTCGGCGCCGGCGACGGTGCCGGCGCCCGCGGCGTCAGCCGCCGCGTCACCTGGTGGGGGCTGGTCTTCGGCCTGGTGGCGGCCCTGGTTGCGCTGGGTTTGCGTCCCGTGCTGCCGCAGCTGTTCAGCAACGATCCCGCCGTGGTGGCCCTGGCGGGGTTCCTGATGCTGCACCTGGCGCTGATGCTGCCGATCAACGGCGTGGTCTTCGCCCTCGACGGCGTGCTGATCGGCGCCGGCGACCTGCGCTACCTGGCCGGCGCCATGGGCGCCGCGGCCGCTGTGTTCGTCCCCTTGGCCGTGGGGGTGCGCCTCGCCGACGCGGGGATCGGCTGGCTGTGGGGCGCCCTGGTGGTCTTCATGGCCGCCCGGCTGGCGGGCGTGCTGGTGCGGTTCATCGGGAGCCGCTGGGTGCGCGTCGGCGGGCACTGAGCCGGCAGGCGGCTCTCGGCTGCTTCGGCGCCATCGCCATCCCGGCAGCCGGCCGCGCCGCGCCGGGCAACCCCGGGCTCGCGATCAGCGGGCCATCCACACCCCGCCGGTGCGGTCGTCCACCAGCGTGAGCTACTCGCAGGCCGCCGGGGCGAGGTCGTCGAAGGCGGGAATCGGCTCGAGGTCACGGCGATCCATGTCCGCCATGACGAGGTCGGCCTCCCGGCGATAGCCCGAGCGGCGGGCCGCCGTGATCCGGCGCTGGAAGCACTGCTCGCAATCGGGCGTGACCGCCAGTCCCCGCAGCGTCGCCCAGCGGGCGACATCGTTGCGACCCAACTCCAGCGCCACATCGGCCAGCTTGTGGGCCGTGCTGTCCACGAGATACTCCACGTGGCTGCGCCAGGAGACATCGGCCCACGAGAACGTCGCGCCGCTGCCACCGCCGAAGGGCGCGCCCCGGACCAGCCAGAGCGCGGCGTGCAGGCACTCCAGCGCCTGCTCCGCCGGCACCCGCTCGGCGAGCCTGCGCCATGCCGTGAACCGCTCCAGATCGGTCGTGACCTCTGCCGACAGCCGGTACACCCCTTCGGCAGTGACACGGGACAGGTACGGATCGCCGCCGGCGTCCCGACCGAGGCAGACGCGCGCTCGCGACACCACGTTGGCGAAGGCCTTGGGACTCGGCACCGCTTCGCTGCAGCGCCACAGCCAGTAGCGGAGCCGGTCCGCGGTGGCCCCGTCGCGGTGAAAGGCGAGGAAGCAGGCCAGATCCAGTGCTCGCTGCGACGTGAACGGCGACAACGCTCCCACCGCCTGCACGACGCCCAGGACCTGCAGCTCCACGGGGCCGGGCGTCACCTCGGCGATGTCGGCGCCCAGGCGGACGTCGGGCGGTTCACCCGTCCAGCCGTACCCGCTGATTCCCGGACACGGCGCCGCACGGAAAGCAGAGCGCCCGTTCCCGCGACCGGCGCCTGCGCTCCCGCCCCACGCGCCGATCGAGTTCTCCGGTGCCCTGAAGAGCGATTCCCGGGGCAAGCCCGCCGGTCGCGGCAAGCGAGCCCAGGAATGTCCCAACTCCAGATCCACGCCGACCGGCTCCCAGCGAAGTCGCCGTCCCGCCACCTCGAACACCCAGCCAGGACCCGGGTGCCCGCTGTCGGATGCCGCCGGGTGGTGCGCGCCACCCCCGGTCACGACCACGAGTCCGGGACCGGCAAGGGAGCACATCTGTTGGCGCATCGCCGGATCTCGGGCGTGCGGATCGATGACCACGAGCGGCGCCGTGGTGCGCCCCCCGCGCACGCGCAGCTCCGGCAACGCCGTGCGGCGCGCTTCGGCGCCTCGCGCCCGCTGGACCTCGACATCGCCGAGGGCCTCGCGCGGGGACTCGACGATGCGGACGTTGTCGAGATGAGCGAGTCGCGGCCCGCAGTCCACGCAGACGATCCGCGCCCGGCCGCCGAAGTGATCGGCCGCCAACTCGGCGGCCAGGGACTCGGCCAGCGCCAGCACGTCTGCCGGCGCGCCGACCGCCTCGAACGTGCCGAACTCCTCGAGATTTCCCAGCACGAGCGATCCGTCCGAGCGCAGCCGGCCCAGCGGCACCAGCAGTGGCCACGGCATCCCCCGGGCAGGCAGCACGTCGGGCACGCCGAGAGCCGAACGGTCGATCATCCAGGTCAGGCCGCCGTCTATCGCATCGAACCCCTCGGCCGGATCCAACCGAGGCTCGCCCAGCAGCAAGCCGATGGAACGCGACGAGGCGGTGACCGCCACGAGCTGCGGTAGAGAACGTCCGTGCAACCGTTCCGGAAGCCCGGCCATCAGGTGTTGGAGCTCGCAACCGAGGCCGCTCCGACCGTCGGCCGTGCCGCCGCCGGACGTGCTCGTCGGATCGGATGGTGCTGTGGCTCTTTGCACCGTCGGTCCTCCTTTCCGCTGGTCAGCAAGCCTGCCCAAAGCGGGTGGCGCTATCCGGGGCCTTGCCGGGCCGGATCTGCCGGAGTTGGTGCCGGATCCGGGACGCCCGCGGCCACATGGGACGAAGGACCCGCAGCAGCCGTCGGCAGGCGCAGCCGCCACCCCGGATGGATGAGGTTCGGGTCGCGGAGGGTGCCACCCCCTGGCAGCGGTCCCGCGTTCAAGTCGTAAATGTCCCGCCACGCCAGGGCGTCCCCCAGGTGCTGCTCGGCAAGGCGCCACAGCGAGTCGCCGGGTTTCACGACGACCCAGCCGGAGACCCGGATCTCCGCGGTCGCCCATTCCGCCACCGGCACTGCCTCCGGCGCGGCCGAACCGGCCAGCGCCGTGACGGTGTCCGGAGGTGCCCACCTGTCGGGCTCACGCGAGGCGACGGACGCAGGCGGGTTGTCATGCGTCATGCCGCCGGCCGGGATCCTTGCACCAGCAGTTGCCGGGACATCGGGTGAGGGCACCGCTGCCGGAGACCGGTCCCGCGCGCCGGGCCCGGTCGTCGGCACCGGCAGCGCCACGGATCGCACCGCCGGCGGCGCCACGGGCTCCGCCGGCGCCAGGATCGGCGCGCTCGCGTCGGGCAGGGCTGCCGGCGCTGGCACCGCCGAAGCCACCGTCGACCCAACCGGCGGTGGCGCCAGGATCGGAGCAGGCGGGCTCGAAGCGGTCGCAGCGCCGGACGGCGCGCCCGGCGGTGCTGATCCGGACGGTGCCGATCCAGCTGCGACGCCGGCGCCGGGTATCTCGGCGATCTGTCCGGCGGTTCCCGGCGCCGGCTGCCCGGTGGGCACCGGGACCGAGACACCCGCGAATGACGGCGTCGCCGCGAGGGCGGGCTGGCTGACCAGCCCGAGAGTGCCCGCCGCCGTCACCGCGATCGTCACGAGCCAGGCCACGATCGGCTGTACGCCTACGGCTCCCAGAGGCATCCGCCGGGCCGTCCGTCCCCGGCAGGCGGCCGCGACCTCTGCGGCGCACGAGATCGCAACCTGTGACCACCAGATCCAGACGACGACCGCCACGACCCGGATCGCGATGCCCGGCGGGAGGACACCGCTCTCGACCGCCGCGGTGACCGACGACCATGCCGGCAGCGCAGCCGGCAGCGGGTTGCCGACAAGTCGCACCAGGCACGCCGGCACCCCGATGAGGAAGGCCCCCAGCAACACACAGGCCGCGACACCCGACAGCGCCGCAGGCAACTTCCGCTCGTTCATGTTCACCTCGCTGTTCGCTGTCTCGACTCGCCGGCCGGCCCGACCGGCATCACCCGCCACGGCGGAAACCGTTCGGTCATCTCGCCGACGACCTGGCGGAACTGACGCCCCACGTGGCGCGCGCCTCATCGGAGGCGCTCAGCGTTACACGCCGGCGGCCCAGCCCCAGCACGCGCACGGCGACATCGCTGCTCAGGCGCACCGAGGCCTGGTCGCCTCGAACGGTCACGTCCGCCTCCAGACCCGAGCGAGCGGCAACCGCCCGCGCCGCGGCGACAGCGGCGGCGGCGTCCAGACGGACCGACCCGCTGGCGCGGTAGTACGTCACGTCGACCTCTTGGACGGCCGCGCGGGCGGACTGCCGGGCAAGGTCCGACAATGCCCGCCGCTGGCCGCGCAGCTCCGCGGAGTCGACCACGATGGAGACGGTGAGCAGGAACGCCACGAACAGCACCGCCACGAACAGGCTGATGACGCCCGCATCGGACCGGTCGCCCCGGCGGCCCATCAGGTACCGCCCCGACGCCTGTCCACGACCTCCGTACCGGTCACCTCCAGCGTCACCGAACCCGGCATGCGCAGGAGCGTCAGGTCCGCGAGCCGTGTGACGCAGCGGATGGTCACCGACACCGATCCACCGGGGCGCAAAGCCCTCACGTCGGTCTGTACGTCCAATGCGGAGCACCGGACCTGGCGCCGACCCAGCGTCGCAACCGCCACCCGCTCGGCTGCGCCGGTCGCCGCCGACGGGTGCTGGCGCAGCGAGGCCGCTCGAGCGGCCTCGGAGGCGGCGTCTCGCATCTCGCCGCGCGTCTGGCCCAACCGCCACGCGGCCGCCACGAGCATGAGCGCCCCGAGCACGCCGACGACGACCAGTACGAACTCCAGCGAGAGGACCCCTCGCCGGTCGCTCGACGATCCTGGCGCGCTCAGCGCCGACCCTCCGGGATGAATCGCTCGACGGGTCCCTGCACCCGATGGCTCACCCGGGTCGGCAGCCCGGGCACGATACGGGGAGCGCTCGCCGAGACGGTGACCGTCACCTCGCCGTCCCGCACGTCCACGCCGGTGGACAGGTCGCGCACGAGTCGTTCATCGCCCACGACGGTCCGCGCCAGAGCGGGAGCCACCGCCGGCGAGCCTCCAGCGGCTTGGACCGCCTCGAGCACCGTGTCGGCGGCATCGGTCACCGCCAGGGAGGCGTTGAAGACCAGGCCGAAGTGGATCACGCTCATCACGAGAGCCAGCAGGACGCCGTACAGCAGGACGAACTCGGTGGTCACCGCGCCGGAGTCGTCGGTACTCGCCGGGCGAGTCATCCACCGCGCCGCCCACGGCCGCACGGGACCGCGCGCTTCGACTGACACCGCGCATCTTCACCCGTCGCCCAGGAAGGTGTCCGGGTCGGTGTCGACGTTCACGTTCGTCGGGATCTCACCGGCTACGTCCGAGGTGAGATTGCGGACCACGCTCACCACCACGATGGCCAGCGCGGCCACGCCGGCCACGAGCAACGCCCACTCGGTCGTCGTCAGCCCTCGCTCGTCGTCTCGCAGCTTGGCCCGGATCCGCGACGCCGTCGCCGTCAACCGGATCCAGCCTCGAAGGGACAGTTCCTGCATTTTTCACTCCGTTCTGTTGCTTCTTCGACGCGGTCTGCCCGCGGTGTCCTCCGGGTGCGCTCGAGCGTCCCGGAGAGGGTGGTCGTACCCGGCGCTGCTCACAGCATCTCCAGCAGTGATCTGAGGGCCGGGTAACCGACGAACATCACGAACGCGATTGCGACGACCACGGTGGGTATGGACATGCGCTCGGTTGTCGAATCGGCCTTCATGCGGGCGTTGGCCAGTTCGAGCGCGCTCAGCATCTCGGCCTTGCAGGCGAGCGCATCGGAAGGGCTGGCGCCCTGCTCGGCCGTGAGCCGGATGGTGGCCGCAAGTTCCTCCACGTCCGCCACGCCGATCTCGTCCGCCAGTCGCTGGAATCCCGCCGAGGGAGGCCTGCCGTTGACACGGCTCCAGTCCATGGCGGCCTTCAACTCGTCAAAGGCCCAGCCGCTGCCGACTGCGGCGGCCTGGTACAGCGCCCCATCGCTGTGGCTGCCCCCGGCCACCAGGATCTTGACGAGATCAAGGTAGGCACTGAGCGCCCGCAGGAACTCCTCCCTCCGCTCGGCAGCCTTCTTGCGCAGGGCAGCGTCGGCGCCCACGTACCCGCCGAGCACCCCGAGGACGATGAGCAGGAGGATGATCCAGACCGGCGGCGCCAATCCCACGAGGCGTGCGCCGTAGCCCACGACGGCGAGTGCGCCGCTCGCCGCCAGAGCCCCCGACAGCTTGGCGAAGGCGTGCTGCGCGTGGCTGCGGCCCACGATTCGAAGATCCTCCGCCAGGATGCCCAGGTCGAAACCGAGGGACTCCACGACCTGCAGGGCGCGGCGCTCCGCCCCGACGCGCCAGCCGGAAGGCTCAGACGCATCGTCGGTGCCGTCCCGGCGCGGCTCGTGGAAATCGCGCAGGGCACGCAACAGCGGCACCGGGCGCCGCACGAGGCCCCGACCCACCAGCCAGATGCCGGCGCCGAGGAGCGCACCCACCAGCGCGGTCATCGCGCCAGACGCGCCAGTCCGGCGGCGGCCGGGTCGAAGTACCGCGCCGGGGGCTGCACGCGGCCGAGGCGTGCCAGCAACCAGAACCCGCCCAGGAACACGGCGCCGATGCCCGCCAGCACGGCCTGACCCTGGGCACTGTCGTAGGGCGCCAGGTAGCCGCGGTCCACCAGGTACAGCCCGCCGGCCATGACCGCCGTGGTTCCCACGATGAGGCGGGACGAGGTGCGGTAGCGAGCCCGCCCGGCGTCGGCCTCGATCACCAGGCGGCTCTCGGCACGGACGACCTCGGCCTGCGAGCGGAGCAAGGACACCAGATCCTGCGCCCCCTGGATCGACGCCAGGATGAGCGATGCCGCGACCTTGTCGACGGCGGGATGGGCCACGTCGGCGGCGAAGCGCAGCAGTGCCTCGGGGAGCGGCCGCACCTCCAGGCGAGCAGCCAACTCCTGCACCTCCCGGCGGATGGCTGCCGGCGCGGCGCTCGCCGAACCCGTGATCGCCCGTTCGATGCCGCCTCCGGCGGCCAGGATGGCGTAGAGCATCTCGATCCACCCGGCGATGGCATCGCCCCGCTCGCTGATGGCGCGCAATCCTCTGCCCTTGCCGAATCGCCCGGCGAACAGCACGATGCCCGCGGCCACGAGGACGCCGGCGCTCAGCCATCCGGTGACGGCGAAGACGAGGATCCCCGCGGCGATGGCGACCGAGCCGCGGCGCAGCGCGGTCATCGACGCCTCCACGCCGCCGGCGGCCCGGCGGTGGGCTCGGGGGATCATCACGCGGCCCCGCAGTCCGGCGAGGAGCACCCAGAGTCCCAGGCCGGCGACCGCGCCGGCACCCAGGATCGGCAGGTTGCTCACTGTTCCCACCAGCCCTCCGGGCGGTTCATGAGCGAGGCGTCGAAGCCCTGCTCGGTGAGCCTTCGCAGGGTCGGTTCGACCCGCAGCGGCTCGCCGGAGGGAACGGCCCAGCCCTTTGGCGAGGGACGCCAGATCTCGTTGGACAGCACGTGCGTGTCCGTCGAGCCGATCACCTCGCGGATGCTCGTGACACGCCTCGTCCCACCGACCGCCTCGACGTGCACGACGAAATCCAGGGCCGAACCCACGAGGCGGTAGGTGAAGGACCGGGAGAACTGCTGCGGGGTGAGCGAGGCGTACATCGTGAGCCGCTCGAAGGCCTCGACGGTGCTGTTGGCGTGGATCGTGCAGAGGGAGCCGTCCTGGCCAGCGGTCATGGCGAGCAACATCCCCAGTACCTCCGGACCGCGGACCTCGCCGACAACGATGCGGTCGGCGTGCATCCGCAGGCACTCCCTCAGCAGCGCCTCCAGCGAGAAGGCCCCGGCGCCCTCGACGTTGGGCGCGCGGGCCTCCAGAACGCCGATGTCGGGATGCAGGTCGGCGTAGTGGTGCAGGCCCAACTCCAACTCGTCCTCGACGGTGATGATCCGCTCGTGCGCCGGGACCTCGTTCAGCAGGCTGCGCACCAGCGTGGTCTTGCCGGCACCCATGCCTCCGCAAACCACGATGTTGAAGCCGGCGCGCACCGCCGCAAAGAAGAACGACTCGATGGCCCGGTCGAACATGCCCGAGGCCCGCAGCTCAGCGAGGCGCGCCAGGTCCGGGTCATGCAGGCGGATGGTCACCATGGGCACGAGCGACACCGCCATGACGGCGTGCAGCCGACCCCCGTTGGGCAGGCGCATGTTGAGCACAGGCGACGACACGTCGAACCGCCGACCGCTGCGATCCAGGGTGGCACCCACCCAGCGGATCTGCTCGACGAGTTCCTCGTTGCTGGACGCCACCGGCTCACCGCGGCGCTTGTTGCCCCGCCGATCCACCAGCCAGACGTCGTCACAGCCATTGATGTGGATGTCGGTGAGGTCGGGGTCGTTCAGGAACTTCTCCCACGGCCCGGTCCCGAACGCGTACGCCAGCGCGGTGCGTGCCAGGTCCTCCTCCGCGGCCGCCTCGAGCAGGGGAACCCCGATGACCAGCCGGTGCTGCGCCAGGCTCAGCATCCACTCGCCGATCACGGCCCGGGCGCGCTCGCGGCGATCTTTGTCGCTCGGACGTCGCCCGGCGCGGTTCTCGTGCTCGATCCAGGCGGCCAACTCGCCGCGCAGATGTTCCAGCAGACCCTCCAGCAGGCCCTCGTCGCCGTCGATGCCATGATCGCGGTGGGGGCCGTGAGGGCCACCGGGCGTCCGGTGGTGCGCGGCGGCGCCTGCGTCTGCCGCCGGCTCCCCCGGTCGGCGCTCCGGAGTGCTCATGCCGCATCCGGGCGGGGCACGCCCGCCGAACTGAGATGCGCCAGGAGATCGGTCACGACCCGCGTACTGCGTGCCAGGAGTGACCGCCGCAGCGCCCGGACGCGCCCGGTGTCGCTTGCCAGCCCCGCAGCGCCGCGGGCGTCGGCAGCAACCGAGCCGAGTACCCAGGCGCGGTCGCCGGTGGTCTGGCGCAGCGCGGCGTCTATCTCCGCAACCGGGTACGGGCCGTCGCCCGCCACAACCGCAAGCAGCGGTGCCCGCTCGGACAGTCCGCCAGCCCTGTCGAGCAGCACGGCAAGGCTCTCGAAGCACGGCGGGAGCACGACGACGACGACGTCGGCCTGCTGGCGCAAGCGGGCCGCCGGCTTGCTCGCACGGAAGCGACCGGCATCCACGAGCAGGTCGGTGTCCGGCAGACTCCGGTGCAGCGCGCCGAAGTCGATCTGCTCGAGGGCCGCACCGGTGGACTCGCCGCCCGCCGCCACCAGCACCGCAGGGCCGTCGGGCAGGCGCTGGCAGGCCGACCAGAACTCCGTCTCGCTCATCCCGTGCCGCGACACGGCGGCGAAGCTCACCAGGCTCGGCTGGGTGGGATGCAGCCCGAACCGCGGCGCCACCGCGCCTCCGTCGGCGTCGGCCTCCACGAGAGCCACCCGGCGGTGGCGTGGCCACTGGTAGGCGACGCACGTGGCGAGGGTGGTCACGCCCGGGGCGCCCTTGAGCGAGCCGAGGACGACGAGGCTCACAGCGCCACCTCGGCCAGCCGCGGGCCGGCCTCGGTGGCCGCGACCACCCGTGCCGCCACCGTTCTCGGCACGAGGAGTGACACGAGCGCGTCACCGCCCTCCCCGCTGCCGAGCCACTGGACGTCGAACACCTCCACGCCCGCCACCACCACGGGGTTCTCCCAGCCGATCATCGGCTCGGTGGTGAGCAGATCGACGACGTCACCCGCGGCGAGCGTGCTCACGGGGTACCGGCCGGCGCCGAGCCGCAGACCGACCACCGCGAAGTCGGGGGGGATCACCGGACCGACCTGCAGCAGGGCCCCGCTCACGAACGCGCCCGCTCTGGCGTCGAATGCCACCGTCCGTCCGATGACTTCGCCGGCGGCGGCTGCGTTCAGCACATCCACCGGGACATCGACATCGAGGCTCGCCACACGGAGGTCGGTCGACGCCACCACCTGGCCGCGCCGGAGGTCGTTGGCCCAGACGAGCACGGACGCGCGCGGTGCCTCCCGCCCGGCCAGCATGAGGGCGCCGATCGCTCCGAGCCCGACGAGGACGACACCCACCGCAAGCTCCGGGATGCGCCGACCGATCGAGCGTGCCGCCGCCGGCGCCGCCGGTGACTTGGCGCCTACGGATCCTGGGGACTCGCCCTGTGGCGCCGAACGACCGCCGAGGGTCGAGGCGCCCGGCGCACCGCGACCCTGTCCGGAGGGGCGGGCCGGCCCCGAGTCCTGCGAACCGGCGAACCGCGCCGCGCCGGATTGGTGGGGGTCGGAGTTCGCCGGCTCCGTGACTGCAGGACCTGTGAACGGCACCGGCTTGACCTCCTCTGCACACGTGGGCCGTCTGGGGCTGCCCTCTGGCTGCAAGAGGGCCGGACGGCGCAGTGCTGCGCTGCCGGCAAGGGCGGTCCGACCGCCGCGGGACGGGATCCGTCCCCGTCAACTTCCGGCGTTCGCCGCGACACGGCATCCGGATCGGAATCGAGCGAGGCGTACCTTAGAGCCGTTCACTCGGATTTACAACTAAAACCATGTAAATGTTGGAAATATATTCATAGGAGTCTATACCGAATCATGCCGAATCGCCGCATCGGGACAGCGTTGGTCGTGCCGGCCCTCGGCATCGGCGCCTCGGTCAGCAATCTGGAGGCGGCTCTCTTCGCCCTCTGGCTGGCCACCCTGGTGATCCTGTCCTGGTGCGACCTGCGGACCCGCCGTATCCCCACGGGCATCGTCAACCCCGCGACCCTCGCCGGCGCAGTGGCACTCGGCGCCACGGCCTGGCGCACCGGTGCATTCGCCCGGCTGGGCGCGGCGGTCGCCACCGCCGCTGCCGCCTACGCGGCCTTCGCCGTGCTGCACGCCCTGAACCCCGGCGGGTTGGGCTACGGCGACGTGCGACTCAGCGGTCTCCTGGGGCTGTTCCTGGGATGGCTCGAACCCGCGGCGATGCCGGCGGGCGCGCTCCTGGGGGCCGGTGGTGCCGCACTCGTGGCGCTGGTGATGCTGGTGCGCAGCCGCGACCGACGCGCGACGCTGCCCTTCGGACCGTTCCTGGCCGGCGGGGCGGCCACGGTGGCGCTGCTGCACAGCGCAGCGCCGCTGGGCTTCGGCTGAGGATGTCCGGTTGTAGCCCGCTCCGCCGAGGGCTGCCCGGCCGAGGATCACTCGCTGCGGCGCCAGACCTCCAGGGCCGAGCGCATGGCGGGGTCCAGCCACGTCTCGAAGCGCTTGCGGGCCACGGGGAGGGTGTCGCGGAAGTTGATCTGGAACGGCTCCCGGGACACCACTTGGTGGTCGTAGATCTCGCCGCCCCGCTTGCGGTAGAAGATGAGGATCGCCGCGATCACGCCACGGAACGACTGCCCGACGGCGTGGAACGACAGCAGGATCTCCGAGCGACCGTTGGGCGTGTCCAGGCCGATGCGGTTCCAGGCGCTGTAGTTGCGCAGGTTGGCGAAGTACCCCTGGCGCCGGACGCCGTCGATGACCTGCTTGCGGTGCCAGCTGCGGCGCTCGGGATGATCCGGCGGCGAGTAGTCGGCGAAGACCCGGCGCTCGCCGCTGTCGTCCTCGATGGCCTCCCCGAGGTCCGACTCGATGCCGGCGATCCGCCCCTTGGCGTGCCAGAAGACCTCCGTCGCCACCGTGACGGCCTCGGCGAAGCGGCGGCGCAGACTCGACGGACCCGCCCGGAACTGGTCCGAGATCTCCGAGATCACGCCGGTCAGGTCATCGGGCTCGGCGGGCACCCGGCCCAGGGCGCTGACCGCCTGCAGGAAGCTCCGGCGCTGGGAGGTGGCCACAAGGTGCGACAGGCCGGCGAGCCCGTCGGAGCCGGCGGCGGCCGCCGCGTCGGAGAAGGCGTTGCGGTCCTCCCGGCGCACGGTGAGCGGGAAGAGATCCGCTGCCATCAGCCAGTACGAGGCGGCCGCCCGCGCCACCCGGTCGCTGATGCGGCCGAACGGTCGCAGGCGCCCGAGACTGTGGACCAGCCAGGCGGCCGCCAACTCCGGCGCAGAATCGTCGGTCCGCGCCACCAGCACGTCGATGACCTGCCGAAGGCCGTCCGAACCCGGCTCCGCGCCGGGGTCGGGGCTGACCCAATCACCGGTCGCCGGATCGATCTCGGGAACCTGCAGGCGATGCTGGAGTTCGCCGAGCAGCTCCGGATCCACGACCGGGTGCTCGTGGTCCTCCTCGTCGACGCGATCCAGCAGCCACAGCAGCGCCTCCTGCAGACCCGAGAGGACGTCCACCTGCCACTGCGCCATGCTTCCGGCGCCGACGGCGTCCCGGCCGGCGGCGTCGAAGCCGTTCGCCGCCAGCCGGAATGCGAGGCTGCGGTCGACGTCGACGAGATGGTCGGCGGACGCCAGGTCCAGCGCCCATTCGCGGGCCATCCTCGCCTCCACGGCCGCCAGTCCGTCGGGGTTCTCGTCCAGCAACAGGTCGCGAAGGTCGGCCCAGGCCTCGGCGATCGCAACGCACTCGAGACTTGGCGCGTCCCAATCGATCACCGCGTGATCCCCCAAGAGACCGTTGGCAGCATCCCCGTTCTGCATAGATTTCTTTTCTATACAACAGCACTCGACAGCAATTGTCGGTGTATTGTAATGTATCTTGAATTATCCTTACCTACGGCGCCTGACGTTAGCAGCTAGTGCAGGGGTGCCGGAAATCCTTGCGCCGCAGAACTATCGCGGCGGCCTTTCTCGCAAGCATCACGCCTCCACGGGCGTGTCGGAGCTGAAAGTGTCCTGATCAGGCGATTCGGTCGCGGCCGTGCCGTGGGTATGAGTCGCGGCGCGCCCGCCTCGGCCGGTGCCGGCGCGCCGCGCCGGTCTCGCCGCGCCGGTGGGTCCGGAATCTCGGCCCGCCGGCCGAAACCGCCTACGCGCCGCGCCGCCCGCCGGCCGCGCCGACCCGAATTCCACGATCCCGAGGGCCCGCAGTGTGAGAATCGACACATGAGTTCCCGACGTCGAGCCGGCCCGGTCGCGGGCGTGCCGTTCGCCGGCCAGATCCTGGACACGCCGATCACCGAGGAGGTGTCGGAGTCGTTCCTGGCGTACTCGCTGTCGGTGATCACCTCGCGGGCGATTCCCGATGCGCGCGACGGTCTCAAGCCGGTGCAGCGCCGCATCCTGTACTCGATGTTGCGCATGGGGCTGCGGCCCGACTCGCCGCATCGCAAGTGCGCCCGGGTCGTGGGCGACACCATGGGCAACTACCACCCCCACGGCGACGCCGCCATCTACGACGCGCTGGTGCGCATGGGCCAGGACTTCAGTCGCGCCATCCCGCTGGTAGACCCCCAGGGCAACTTCGGCACGCTCGACGACCCGCCGGCGGCGGCCCGGTACACCGAGTGCCGGCTGGCGGCGGCCGCCATGGAGATGCTCGACGAGTTGGACGAGGACACCGTGGACTTCCGCCCCAGCTACGACGGCGAGGCCGCCGAGCCGGTCTGCCTGCCGGGGAGGCTGCCGAACCTGCTGGTGAACGGCACCAGCGGTATCGCCGTGGGCATGGCCACCAACATGGCCCCGCACAACCTGCGTGAGGTCCACGAGGCGGTGCGGCTGCAGATGGCCGACCCCGACGTCTCGGTCGAGGACCTGCTGGCCGTGCTGGGTGGGCCGGACTTCCCCTCCGGCGGGGTGATCCTGGACGACGGGCTGGCCGAGACCTACGCCGGCGGGCGGGGCACGATCCGGATCCGGGCGCGCGCCGAGATCATCGACGTGGGCGGGCGGCGCCAGGCGATCCGCATCCGGGAGTTGCCATGGCTGGTGGGCCCGGAGAAGGTCGTGGGCCGGATCAAGGAGGTCGTCGCCGCGGGCCGCCTCGAGGGAGTCGAGGACGTCAAGAACCTGTCGGACCGCCACACCGGATTGTGCATCCAGGTGGACTGCCGGCCCGGCACCGACGCCGCCGCCGTGCTGAGCCGGCTGTGGCGGCTGACTCCCCTGGAGGAGACGTTCGCCCTCAACAACGTCGTGCTGGCGGGCGGCACCCCCGTGACCTGCTCGCTGAAGGAGTTGCTGGCGCACTACATCGACCACCGGCTCGACGTGGTCGTGCGCCGCACGCGCCATCGGGCCGCCGCGGCCACCGAGCGGCTGCACATCCTGGAGGGGTTGATGACCGCCCTGGACGGCATCGATCTGGTGGTGTCGATCATCCGCGGCAGCCGCACCGCGGAGGTGGCCCGGGAGGCCTTGTGCGAGCGCCTGGGACTCAGCGAACCGCAGGCCGAGGCGGTTCTGGCGATGCGGCTGCGCCGCCTGGCCGCCCTGGAGCGGGAGAAGATCATCGAGGAGGGCGACAAGCTGGTGGCGGCCCTGGCCGGTTACCGCGAGCTGCTGCGATCCGGCGAGCGGCAGCGGGCCGTGGTGCTGGCCGAACTCGGCGCCCTGGCCGAGCGTTACGGCCGGGATCGCCGGACGCTGATCCGGCCTGCGAGCGAAGCCGAGGCCGGCACCGCCGCGCCCGCCCGGCCGACCGCCGACAGCGCCGAGGCGTGGCTGGTGACGCTGTCGAGCACCGGGCTGCTGGGGCGGTCGCCGGTGAGCGCGCCGCGGCGGCGCACGCTGGGGCGCCACGACCTGGTGCGGGCCTCGGCTCTCGCCGGATCCGGGGAGACCGCCTGGGCACTCACCAGCGAGGGGCGCGCCGTGCCGTTGGCCGCCGCCTCGGTGCCCGAGATCGCCGGACGCAGCCGGGGCGCTCCCGGCGGCGACGTGGCCGGCCTGCCGGCCGGGGAACGGATCTGCGGCCTCATGGCGGCGACGGCCGCCGCCGGCGGCACCGGGGCCACCTCACGCGATGCCGCCGACGTGGCCGGCGTCGCCGACGTGGTGATGGTGACCCGCCGCGGTGCCCTCAAGCGTCTCGCCGGCGAGGAGTTGGGCGCCGGCAACCGGGCTCCCGCCGCCCGCGTCGTGTTCCCCCTCGCCGGCGGTGACGAGCTCGTGACGGCCTTCGCCTGCCCTTCCGGGGCCGACATCGTGATCGTGGCCGGCGACGGTTCGGTGCTGCGCACCTCCTCGGGGAACCTCCCGCGACGCAAGGGGCTCGCCGCCGGCACCGCCGGGATGAAGCTGCGGGCGGGGGCCTCGGTCATCGGCGCCGGAGCGGTCTTCGGTGAGGCCTACGTCTTGGTCGTGACCACGTCCGGGGCCGCCAAGGCCACACCTGCCGGGGACTTCACGCCGGCGGGGCGCGGCGGCATGGGCGTGCGGGTCTGCTCGCTGCGCGACGGCGAGCGCCTGCGGGACGCCTACGCGGGGCCGCTCGTGGACGTGTTCGTGGTGACCGGCGCCCGGCCGAGCGCCCCCGACGGCGAGCCGGTGCCGTTCCCCTTCCCGCCGACGCGGCGCGGCCTCGTGGCCCGCTCGGGCCCCAAGCCGATCCTGGCCGTCGGCCAGAGGAGGTGGTGAGGGTGGCGTCCGGCGACCCGACGCTGCAGCTGTTCGATCCGGCGCCCGGGGACGCCCCGGGGCCCGCTGATGGCGGCGAGTCCGCGGAGACCGACGAACCCGGGCGGGCCGAGGGTTCCCGCCGTCAGGCCGGGCGCGGCGGCAACGGCGCCGCCGTGGCGCCGCCGTCGTCAGCGGCGGAGCCTCCTTCCGGCGTGGCGGGAGCGGCGGGCGGAGCGGACACCCCGGGCGACTACGAGGCCGACTCGATCCAGACCCTGGAAGGGCTCGAGGCGGTTCGCAAGCGGCCCGGCATGTACATCGGCGGCACCGGGGTGGGGGGGCTGATGCACCTGGTGTGGGAACTGATCGACAACGGCGTCGACGAGGCGGCGGCCGGGCACGCCCAGCGCATCGACGTGACCTTCGGTGGCGACGGCTCGGTGACGGTGCGCGACGACGGCCGGGGCATCCCGGTCGGGAATCCGCCGGGGCGCGACCGCTCGGCCATCGAGGTGGTGTTCTGCGAATTGCACGCCGGCGGCAAGTTCGGCTCCGGCACCAACGGGTCCGCCTACACCGCCAGCGGGGGGCTGCACGGCGTGGGCGCCTCGGTGGTCAACGCCCTGTCGGAGCGGATGCGCGTCGAGGTGGGCCGCGACGGCCACGTGTGGCGGCTGGACTTCTGCGAGCGGCAGGCGGGACACCTGGACGGCGGCCGGTTCACGCCGACGCACGAGCTGCAGCGGCTGAAGCCCACGCGGCGGACCTTCACGCAGGTTCGCTTCTGGCCCGACTGGGAGCTCTTCGACGAGGATGTCGCCTTCGACTTCGCCGCCACCTGCGAGCGGGTGCGGCTGATGTGCCATCTGGTGCGGGGTTTGCGCCTGACGGTCAGCGACCGGCGCCGGGGCGCGGACCCCGAGCCGTTCGACTTCCGCTCCGAGAAGGGCCTGGGCGGCCTGGTGGCCGAACTGGCCGCCGGCAGCGCCGTCACCCGGGTGATCGACATCGCCGGGCGGGGCAGCTTCGAGGAGAAGGTGCCCGTGGACGGCAAGCTCACCGCCGTCGTGCGGGAATGCTCGGTCGCCGCCGCGCTGCAGTGGACCGACGGTTACCGCAGCGACGTGCGCAGCTTTGTGAACACCATCCCCACGCCCGTCGGCGGGACGCACCTGGCGGGGTTCGAACGGGCGCTGACCCGGGCGGTCAACGACGTGCTCCTCGACGGCTCCAAGCGGCTCGCCCGGGCCGGCGAGCGGGCCGGCCGCGAGGAAGCTCAGGAGGGACTTGTCGCCGCCCTGCAGGTCGTGGTGCCGGAGCCGCAGTTCCGGGGCCAGACGAAGCAGGAACTGGGCACGCCGGCGGTGCAGTCCATCGTCTACGAGGCCGTCAAGTCGGCGCTCGTGGCCTGGTTCACGACCGACGGGCCGCGCAGCAACGTGACGGCGCTGCGCGCCAAGATCACCGACGCCGTGGAGGCCCGGGCGGCGTCGAAGCGCCTGCAGGCCGACCGGCGCAAGGCGTCGTCGCTCGGCTCGGCGGGCCTGCCCGACAAGCTGGCCGACTGCCGGGTCCACGGACCGAACAGCGAGCTCATCATCGTGGAGGGCGAGTCGGCGGCCGGTCCGGCCAAGGCGGGCCGCAACGCCCACAACGTCGCCATCCTGCCGCTGCGCGGCAAGCTGGTGAACGCCGCCAAGGCCTCGCTGCGCCAGGTGCTCGACAACGCCGAGGCGCAGGCGCTGTTCCGCTCGGTGGGCGCCGGGGTGGGCGCCGACTTCGACCTGTCCGCCGCCCGCTACGGGCGCATCGTCATCCTCTGCGACGCGGACGTGGACGGCAGCCACATCCGCTGCCTGCTGCTGACGCTGATCCATGCGTACATGCGGCCCATGCTCGCCGAGGGCCGGGTCTTCGCCGCCCAGCCGCCGCTGTACACCACGCGGGTCGGCAAGCAGACCCACCGCGCCTTCAGCGACGCCGAACGTGACGCCGTGACGGCACGTCTGGCCAAGGGCCGGCGCGGCGGCGCCGAGACGATCCGCTGGCAGCGCTTCAAGGGGCTCGGCGAGATGAACACCGACGAGCTGGCGCACTGCGCCCTGGACCCCGGCACCCGCACGCTGCGACGGATCACGCTTGCCGACGCCGCCGCCGCCCGGAAGCTGCTGGAGGTGCTGATGGGGTCAGACGTGGCGCAGCGCCGCGACTACATCGGCCGTCACAGCAGCGTGATCGACCCCGCCAGCCTGGACATCTGAGCGCGGCTCCCTTCCCGCAGCCCAGCGCGCTGCCGCACACCGGCAATACCCTGCCGCGGCGATGACATTCCCGGGACCCGAGGCGCTGGGGCGAGGGCTGGTGATTGCCGCGGGCGCCGATCTCGGCGCCGATCTGGCCGCGGCGCAGGACTGGGAGCGGGTGCGGGTGGACGCCGCGCTCCTGGCCGACGGCGGGGGGCTGGGTGAGACGGTCGAGCGCTTGCACCGGGCCTGGGCAGGCCGGTGGCCGGTGGTCGTGGAACTGGACCTGCCCGCCGGGACGGTGGCGTGGCTGCGCACGCCGGCCACCGTGGATGTCGAGCCGTACCTGCTGGGCGCCGAGTTCACCCTGCTGGTCGAGCGGCTGCAGTTCCTGCTGTGGCGCAACAACTACGACGCCCGCAGCGGCGAGCCGGTGTGGTGGTGGGCCCGCAAGGCCGCCGGCCTGGGGGCTCGGCCGGGCGGGCGGACCGACGTGGTGCTGGACGACGGCACCGAGGCCTGGGTCGACGGCGGGCCGCGCCAGCCTCTGGACCTGCCGGGCATGCCGATCGTGCATGCCGAGTCGCTGGAGTCGGGCCGACTGCGGCTGCAGCCCCCGCCCGGCGGCGCAACCGGGGACGGCACCCTGCTGGCTCCCGATCAGCGGGCGGCCGTGGAGCACATCCGCGGGCCGGTGCGTGTCGTGGCGCCGGCAGGCTCCGGCAAGACCCGCACGCTGAACGCCCGGCTGCTGCACCTGGTGGACGACCGCGGCGTCGAGCCGTCCCTGGTCACCGCCGTGGCGTACAACAACCGGGCGGCGGCGGAGATGCGCCAGCGGCTGCAGCGCCCCGACCTGCAGATACGGACCATCCATTCGCTCGGCTGGCGGATCGTCCGGGACGTGCGACCCGATGCCACCCTGCTCGGCGAGCGGGAGGTGCGGGGCCGCCTGCAGCGGATCCTGCCGCACACCCGGCGGGCCGGCACCGACGTCTTCGGGCCGTACATCGAGGCCCTGGCGGACGTGCGCATCGCCCTGCGGCACCCCGAGACGGTCGAGGTCGAGCGAAACGACGTGCCGGGGTTCGCCGACATCTTCGAGACCTACCGCGCCGGTCTGGCCGAGCGGGACGAGTGCGACTACGACGAGCAGGTCTACGACGCCATCCGGCTATTGCTGGCCGATCCCGAGCTGCGGGCCCGCTGGCAGATGCGCTGCCGGCACCTGCTCGTGGACGAGTTCCAGGACCTCACGCCGGCCTACCTGCTGCTGCTGCGCCTGCTTGCCTCGCCGGCGCTCAACGTCTTCGGCGTGGGAGACGACGACCAGACCATCTACGGCTACGCCGGGGCCGACCCCGGGTTCCTGCTGGACTACGAGCAGCTGTTCCCGGGCGCCGGTGAGGCCGCATTGGAGGTCTCCTACCGCTGCCCGCCCGAGGTGGTGAGCGCCGTCGGGCACCTGCTGGTGCACAACACCCGGCGGCTGCCGAAGACCGTCCGATCCGCCTCGGCCGGGCACACAGGCTCGGCCGGAACGAGGTCACCGGGAGTCGACCCGCTGCAACACCAGCCCTCGAGTCCTGCCGCCTCCGCCCCCACCACGACACGCACCGAGATCCTCGCCGCATCCGCCAACGACACCCCACGTCCCGGCACCGAGACCCCAACCCCCGTCGCCCCCTTCACGATCCTGCGCCTGGCCGACGAGCGGATGGCGGCGGCGGCCGCGGCGGTCGTCACGGACTGGCGGGCCGAGGGCGTCCGCGAGTCCGAGATCGCCGTGCTGGGGCGGGTGAACTCGATGTTGCTGCCGACTCTGGCGGCGCTGGACGAGGCCGGCGTGGGAGCCCGCTGCCTGCTCGGGACCTCGCTGCTGCACCGCAACCTGATCCGGGCCGCGCTTGCGTGGATGCGGCTGGCGCTGCGGCCCGACGCCATGGATCCCCGCGACCTGATCGAGGCAGCCCGGCGACCCGGCCGGAAGATCAACCGGCTGTCCCGCGAACTCCTGGAGGGCGCCTGGGACGTGTCGCTGGAACAGCTCGCCGCCCTCGGCACCGACCTGAACGAACGGCACCGGGAGTACTGGAGCGGCTTCGTGGCCGACATCAGGGCCGCCTCCCGCCTCGTCGCCGGGGGCTGCGACTCTCGCACACTCGTGGAGTTCCTGATGCAGGAGATCGGCCTCGGGCGGGCGGCCGGCTCGCTGGACTCCGGGCGCACCCGACCCGACCGGGCGACCCATGCCGACGATCTGCTGGCACTGCGGCGCACCGCCGCCGTCTACCCGGACCCAGCCGGATTCCCTAGGCAACTGGCGAGCCTGCTGCGACGTACGACCGAGGAGGGCGACGGCGTGCTCCTCACCAGCATCCACCGCGTCAAGGGCTTGGAATGGGACCGCGTCGTGGTGTTCAGCGCCGACGAGACGCTGATGCCGCACCAGCTCGCCCTCGACATAGAGGAGGAACGCCGGGTGCTGCACGTCGCCATCACCCGGGGCCGCAGCCAGGTCGTGGTACTGGCCGACGAGAGCCGGCCCTCCCGCTTCCTGGACGAGCTGGAAGGCCGCCCGCCGAAGCCCGACCCCGGGCGCACGACGCTGCTGGAGGCGATCAGGAGGCCGCCGCGGTCCGCGACCTCCCGGACCGCCAAGGGGGCCACTCCTGTTCCGGGTGACGAGGAGCCCTATGACGAGGATCTGTACGAGTCGCTGCGTCAGTGGCGCCTGCAGGAGGCCCGCCGGCTGGACGTGCGGGCGTTCCACGTGTTCAGCAACCGGGTGCTCCGGAACATCACCCGGGCCGCTCCCACCACGGCGGCTGAGCTGGCCGCAACCTCCGGCGTCGGGCCGGCCAAGCTGGCCTCCTACGGCGCGGCGGTGCTGGATGTCATCCGAGCCCACCACGCCGGCAACGGGCACGCAGAGAATTAGTTGCCAGTTGGCCGACAGCTGAGGGTGTTGCGGGTCCCGCACCGGCCTAGGGTCGGGACATGGCACTCAGTGACGAACTCGTCAACAGGCTCACCTGGAAGATCCCGAACGCCCTGGCGCTGATCGGCTCCCGGGCGGGCGAGGAGCGCAACGGCATGACGGCGAGCTGGATCTCCCAGCTGTCGATGGAGCCGGTGCTGATCGGCGTGTCTGTCGAGAACACGGCTGTGACGCACCGGTTGATCAGCGAGGGCGGATCGTTCACCGTGAACCTCTGGGACGCCGAGCAGACCAGGGTGTTCGTGAAGTTCTCCAAGCCTGCGGCGTATGCGGACGGCACGCTGAACGGGCGGCCGGTGCGCGAGGCCACCACCGGCGCCCCCGTGTTCGAGGAGGCGATCGCCTGGCTGGACTGCGAGGTGCGCCACGCGCTGGACCTGGGCACCCACACCCTGTTCGTGGGCGAGCTGGTGGACGGCGGCATCAACGACGACGACCCCCGGGCGGCCGCCATGAGCGACACCCGCATGAAGTACGGCGGCGTGAAGCGCCACTAGGAGTCTGCCGAGAGGTGCCGCGGACCAGCCCACCCATCATTCCGGTGAAGGCCCGAATCCACGGTCCGACGGATCCGCGGGCGCCCGCCGTCCGCTAATCACCACACCCCTAGGGTCGGGCCGTGTTCGAGTGGCAGGCACGTGCCGTCCGGCTAGCGCCGAAGCTGGTGCTTGCGG
>JAGWAL010000048.1:0-4563 GCA_021296415.1 Acidimicrobiia bacterium
CAGCGAACCCGACGTTGAGACAGCCGGTGGGCCGGATACTGAGCCGCTGAGCGAGCCGCAGTTGCGCAGGCTCCTGGCGGAGTTCGTGGACGAGCAACGCCAGAGCGTCGGCGTCGTGGCCGGGGTGACCAGTGCCGACGGCCGCGTGGTCGTCGGGTACGGAGGCCGCAGCGCGGACGACGCGACCCGACCCGATGGGGACACCGTCTTCGAGATCGGCTCCATCACGAAGGTGTTCACATCAACCCTGCTGGCCGATCTGGGGTCCCGCGAGGGCCTTGAACTCGACACGCCGGTGCAGAGCCTGCTCGGCGACGCCGTGCGGATGCCCGCTCGCAGCGGTGCCGAGATCACTCTGCGCCACTTGGCCACCCACAGCTCCGGGCTGCCCCGCCTGCCCGAGAACTTCGACCCGGAGAACCCGGCCAACCCTTATGCCGACTACACCGTCGAAGATCTCTACGCCTTCCTGTCTGCCCACAAGCCGGCTCGCGATGCCGGGGAAGCAGTCGAGTACTCGAACGTCGGCTACGGCCTGCTGGGCCACGCCCTCACCCTGCGAGAGGCCGCCGACTTCGAGGCGCTCATCGTCGAGCGAATACTCGAACCGCTCCAGATGAGCGACACGGCGGTCGAGCTGACGCCGGCTCTCCGCGAGCGCCTCGCCACCGGCCACGACGGGCGGCTGGAACCGGCCGGCAACTGGGACCTGCCGGTTCTCGCCGGCGCCGGAGCGCTGCGTTCAACCGTCAATGACCTTCTGACATTCCTCGAAGCGAACCTCGGCCTGCGCGAGTCGCCGTTGCAGCCGGCGATGGAGCTCGCTCGCATGCCGCAGCGGCAGGACCCTGCGCTGGGCATGGACATCGGGCTGGGCTGGATAATCGCAACGGAGGGCGACCGGGAGTTCGTGTGGCACAACGGCGCAACCGGCGGCTACGCCTCGTTCATCGGCTTCGACGTCGAGGCGGGTGAGGGGATCGTCATCCTCTCGAACTCACAGCTGAGCGTGGACAATCTGGCCTACCGCCTGTTCACCCGCGACTTCGACGGATAGCTCGGCTGACGCCGGGCCCCACGACGCGGATCAGGCCGGCTCGAGGGCCTTGAACGCCCGCACCTGCTCGGTGATGGCACGCTCGGTGGGCAGGCGTTCGATGCTCGAAGCGCCGAAGAACCCCACGCTTGCGGGAAGCCGGCCCAGTGCTTCGCCGACGTTGTCCGGCTCGTCGAAGGGCCCGCCGTGACAGATGACCAGAAGGTCATCGCGGACTCCGTGGCCCGCCGCGGCGATTGCCTCGACGCGTTCGATGGCCTCATCGAGGGTCATGGCATCGGTCGCACCGATGGAGCCCGACGTGGTGAGCCCGACGTGGGCCACGAGCATGTCGGCGCCCGCCTCGGCCATCGACACCGCCTGCTGCTCGTCGAAGACATACGGGGAGGTGAACATGTCCATGCGGTGTGCGGCGCGGATGGCCGCCACCTCCTTGTCGTATCCCATCCCGGTGCCTTCCAGATTCCTCCTGAAGGCGCCGTCGATGAGCCCCACCGTCGGGAAGTTCTGGACGCCCGAGAAGCCGATGTCCTTCAGCTGCTTCAGGAACACCGGCATGAGGCGGAACGGATCGGTGCCGCAGACTCCGGCCAGAACCGGCGTGTCCGTCACCACGGGCAGCACCTCGGCGGCCATCTCCACAACGATCCCGTTGGCGTCCCCGTAGGGCATGAGGCCGGCCAGCGAGCCGCGGCCCGCCATGCGGTACCGCCCGGAGTTGTAGATGATGATGAGGTCCGCGCCGCCGGCCTCGGCGCACTTGGCGGAGATGCCGGTGCCGGCGCCGCAGCCCACCACGGGCCGGCCGGCGGCGACTTCGGCGCGCACTCTCCCAAGGATCTCGCGACGTGCCAGTGTCACTGAACCGCTCCTCTCCGCTCACGCCTCACAGCATCTCCAGCAGCGTGTTCGCTGCACTGTCGGCGAAGGTGGGATCGTTGATGTTGTGGTCTACCTCATGGACGGCGATGTCCGCCCGCAGGCCGCTGCGGATGGCGTCGAAACAGGCCCGGTCAGCCTCGGGATCCCAGAATCTCTCTCCCTCGCTGTCGAGCATCGAAACGCCCCTCATGGGGAGCAGAACGGCGGTCGGCGCCGTGGCCAGATTCACGGCGGCGGCAATGATCTCGCCGATCCGGGCGTTCTCTTCGACGTCGGTGCGGAGCAGGGTGACGTTCGGGTTCCATTGGTAGAGGTTCCGATCCCGGTACCGGCCGGGAACGGTGTCGATGGCATCGAAGTTGGCCATGTCGACGCATCCCGGAACGACGACCGCCGGGATGCCGGCACCGGACGCCGCCTTGCAGCGCTCCGGCCCCGCACTGAAGACGCCCCCGCACACGTAGTCGGCGATCTCGGTGGTCGTGATGTCCAGCGAGCCGGCGATGTAGCCGTCGGCGATCAGGCTCTCCATGGTCCTGCCGCCGATGCCGGTGGCGTGAAAGACCAGGACCTCGTAGCCGCCCCTCTCCACAACGCCACGGGCCTGCTCGACACAGGTCGTCGTGTTGCCGAACATGGAAGCGGTGACGAGCGGGCGCTCCTCGCCGGCCGGCGGTCGCTCCAGGCGCACCATGCCGGCGATGGCCCCCGCCGCGTTGGCGTAGATCGCCCTGCTGATGCTGTTGATTCCCGCCACGTCCACGATGGACGGGATGAACGTGATGTCCCTGGTCCCTGCGTAGGCGCTGACATCGCCGCCGGCCACGGTGGACACCATCACCTTGGGCACACCCACCGGCAGGGTGCGCATCCCCGTGGTGGCGATGGAGGTGCCGCCGGTTCCGCCCATGCCGATGATGCCTCCGAGGCGCCCCTCGTCGTAGAGCCGGCGGACCACGACCGCCAGGCCCTTCGCCATGGTCTGCATCGCCTCGTCCTTGTGCTCGCCCGAGGCGAGATGGCCGATGTCGCCTCCCGCCGCCGCGGCGACCTCGGCTCTCCTGACATCGGGCTCGAACTCGGGCTCCCCCATCGTCCCGAAGTCGACCACCAGCACCTCGATCCCTTCGGACTCGATGAGCCCCTTGACGAAGGCGAATTCCGCGCCCTTGGTGTCCAGCGCGCCGATGATGACGACGGTCTTCGGATTGGGAATGCTGCTCATGGGTGCCCTCGCTATGGATTCACCGGGGAGATACGAGACTACGCGCCCCGGACGCCGGGCTCGAAGCGACTTCGGCTCGGGAACAGCGCAGTAGTGTGAGGCTGTGGGGGCTTGGTCGCTGGCGGTCGCGATCGCGGTTGCGCATGGTCTGGGGATCGTCTTCCTGATCCTCGGCGCTCCGCCGGCCGCACGCAGGCCCCGGGTGATGCGCTGGTACCTCGTCGTGCTGGTGCCGACCGCGGTGGTGAACCTGCTGGGGCGCCCCTGCCCGCTGACGGTCTGGGAGAAGCACTTCTGGCGCCTGGCGGGTGAGACGCCCTACCGGGGGGGCTTCGTCTCCCGGTATTTCGTGGAGCCGTTCCACGCGCCCGGCCTGCGGCCCGGCGACGAGACCGTGCTGCTGATGGCCGTGGTTGCCTGGTGCCTTTTGTGGCTGCTGTACGCTGCCGTCCGGCGCCTGCGGCTGCGGAGCGCCTCAATCCCGCAGTCTCGTGCCCGGCTGAGCGTGGACGCCGGCGCCTGAACTCGAGATGTTCGCGTGAGGCGGGGGAAGCCCCACTTGCTCATCGGCCCGAAATGAGATCGAGGTGATGCCGGCGTGATCCGTGACTTTCTGACGGAGGCCCCGTACGGGACCGCCCTGTACGTGTGCGCAGGCATCGCCGCCTTCTGTTGGGTGACGTCGGTGGTGACGAGGGAGTGTTCCTGGGTGGACCGGGTGTGGTCGATCGCCCCGTCGGTCTACTGCCTCATCGTCGCCGCCGACCTGGACTTCCGGTCCGCCCGCGTCAACATCATGACCGTGCTGGTTCTCCTGTGGTCGGTCCGTCTGACCGCCAACTTCGCCGTGAAGGGCGGGTACTGGAAGGGCGGTGAGGACTACCGGTGGGCCCACCTCCGGCAGAAGCTCAGCCCGCTGCAATTCCAGCTGGTCAACGTGACCTTCGTCTCTCCGGGCCAGATGATGATCATCTGGTTGTTCACATCCCCCATTCACCAGGCGTGGGACCGTTCGGACCAGCCGCTGGGGTGGCTCGACTACCTGGCCATTGCGCTGTTCCTGGCGTTCCTCGCCGTTGAGAGCATCGCCGATGCGCAGATGTGGCGATTCCAACAGAACAAGAAGCAGCAGATCGAGGCAGGACGCGAGGTGCGTCAACCGTTCATGAACCAGGGTCTCTTCAGATTCAGCCGGCACCCCAACTACGTCGGCGAGATGGCGATCTGGGTGAGTTTCTACCTCTTCGCCATCGCGGCCTCGGACCGGGTCGTGCACTGGACGGGCCTCGGCTTCATACTCCTGATCCTGCTCTTCCAATCCTCTGCACGGTTCACAGAAGAGATCTCGAGCCACAAGTACCCCACCTACGGCGACTACCAGGCCGCGGTGCCGATGTTC
>JAGWAL010000048.1:4615-11244 GCA_021296415.1 Acidimicrobiia bacterium
CCCCGTACCCTATGGCCATGCGCAGGCGCCTTGCCGCAGTCCTGGTGGCCGCCGCGGTCTTCGCGGCCGCTTGCGGGGGCGAGACCGACGACGACGGATCCCCCACCGCGACTCCCGCAGCGGTGACGGAGGACTCCCCCACGACAGCCGCCGCACCACAACCGGCTCCCACCACAACCACTGCAGCCCCGGCGGAGGCCGGCACAGTTGCCGCGACGGACGCTGAGCCGACCAGCCCCCCGCCGGAATCAACGCCCGAGCCGGCAGGCACGCCCGCTGCGACGCCGGAGGACGACGTCGCAGCCCACCCCAGCGACGCCTACTTCGCCCTCGACCACGTGCTGGACATCAGCATTGAGATCGCCGTCGAGGATTGGGACACCCTGCGCCACCAGACCCGGACGTTCGGGGACCTGCTCGCGGAGATCGAGAAATACGGCCTCTCCCAGCCTTTCGCCAGCATCTATACCTGGTTCGGTGCCACGGTGACCGTGGACGGCGAGACCCACGCCGACGTGGGTGTGCGCAAGAAGGGGTTCATCGGCTCCCAGAGCGACACCAAGCCGTCGCTCAAGCTCCGCTTCGACAAGTACGTCGACGGCCAGTCCCTCGGCGGGGTCATGGAGCGGATGACCCTCAACAACGGCATCCAGGACCCCTCCATGGTCAACACCTGCCTGTCGTACCGGGTCTTCGCCGCCGCCGGCAATCCGACGCCGCGCTGCAATTTCGCCACCGTGTCGGTGAACGGCAGGAACCTGGGGCTGTACGTGCACGTTGAGGAGTTCAAGGCCCCGTTTCTGGCGCGCCACTTCGAGAGCACCGAGGGCAACCTCTACGAAGGAACGGTCAGCGACTTCACGCCGGACTATCGCGGCACCATCGAGAAGAAGACCAACGAGGACGCCGCCGACTGGTCGGACATCGATGCCGTGGTGGCGGCCCTGCAGGACCCGTCGCCCGCCGGGCTGCAGGCGCTGGGCGAGATCGTGGACCTGGACCGGTTCCTCTCGTTCTGGGCGACCGAGGTGCTCGTGGGGCACTGGGACGGGTACGCCGGCGACCGCAACAACTATTGGTTCTACCGTGAGCCCGATGGCCCGTTCGTGTTCCTTCCCTGGGGCACCGACGACACCTTCCACCTCCGCGACGACCCCAATCCGTTCGACAACATCAGCAATCCCCCTCCCTCGGTGCTGGCCCTCACAGCCATTCCGAACCGCCTGTACAACACTCCTGACTGGCGGATCACCTACGTCGACCGGCTGAAGCAGATCCTGGAGGTCGTCTGGGACGAGGAGGAGCTGCTCGCCGCGGTGGACGAGATGGCCGCCATCGTCCAGCGACACGCCCTCCCCGAGGCCAGGGAGGCGGCCGCCGCCGACGCCGAGCGGGTGCGCAAGTTCATCCTCAAGCGGCGAGGCGAGATCCTGGCGGACCTCACGCCCAGGCCGCCCGAGTGGCCCGAGCCCGAGGGAGACGTCCTGCCCGGCGCCGGGCTCTCGGGATCCCTGGAGGTCAGCTTCGAGACGACCTGGGGCAGCAACGAGAGTCCCAATCCTCCGCAGGAGGGCTCGGTCATCAGCCTGCTGCTGGACGGGTCATCCGAACCGGTCGAAGGCCTGATCGTCACAGCCGGTGACGCCACTCCGGCGGAAGCGGTCCTGCTCCCGGGCATCGCCGAGATCGCATCCATCGTGGTCGTGAAGGTGGAGGACGACGGCTCTTTGAACGGGATGGTCCTGGCCGTCGCCCTGGACGAGCTGGCGGCGGGAGCCACGCTGGTCATCGGCGTCGACACCATCGCCGGGGGGATCTTCTCCATCCCGCCCGGCGCGGCGGCGCCGGACACGTTCTCGTCCTTCAGCGACGGCACGCTGGAGTTGTCGAGCGCGGGCACGGCGCCCGGCACATCCGTCGCCGGCAGTTTCTCCGGCAGCTACGGGGACTCCCCGCCGCCCGCGGTTGGCGACGGCGAGGGCGCTGCGCCCGGCACGACCGCCGGCGACGTCGGCCTGGTCATCAATGAGGTGGCCGCCAAGGGCGATCCTATGGATTGGTTCGAGTTGCACAACACGTCGCCCGACCCGATCGCACTCGAGGGCTTCGAGGTGGCCGACGACCTCGGCGACGCCGGCAAGCGGGTCGCCTTCCCGGCCGGCACGGTCATCCAGCCGGGCGCCTACCTGCAGTTCCGGACGGACAAGGACGGCTGGCCCGGCTTCGCCCTCGGCGGCGACGAGGAGTTGGGCATCTGGCTGCTGGACGGCACCCCGGTCGACCGTGTCGACTGGGAGGAGGGCCAGTCCCCCGAGGGCCGGAGTTACGCCCGCCTGCCCGACGCCACCGGCGATTTCCGGACCGTTGACGACCCCACGCCGGGCGCCGCCAATCAGCCCTCGGCGGCGGCCACGACGACGGCTCCGACGACCGAGTCGGCCGGGATGGGCGACAGCCTCTACCCGCTGCTCGGCAACGAGGGCTACGACGTCCTGCACTACGACATCGACCTCGACGTCGACCCGGCCACGAACACCATCTCGGCGCTGACGACGATCACGGCACGCGCCACGCAGGACATGTCGGCGTTCAATCTCGACCTGTCGGGTCTCGAAGTACACGATGTCACCGTCGACGGCGTCACCGCCGGGTTCTCCCGCGCCGGCAGCGAGCTGACCGTCCGGCCGGAAGCCGCATTGGCGGAGGGCGAGGAGTTCTCCGTCAGCGTCGGCTACTCGGGATCGCCGGAGCCGATCGACGACCCGGGCGCGCCCTTCGGCCCACTCGGCTGGCTCTCGCAGGATGGCGTGATCTACACGCTGAACCAGCCCTCGGGGGCGATGACCTGGTTCCCGTCCAACAACCATCCCGCCGACAAGGCGACCTTCGAGTTGCGCATCACCGTGCCGGATTCGGCGACGGCGGCCGCAACCGGGCTGCTGATCGACGAGACCACCGCCGGCGCTCACACCACGACGACCTGGCGGATGGACGATCTGATGGCCACGTACCTCGCCGCGGTCTACATCGGGGACTTCGAGCGGATCGAGCACGGCCGCCTGCGCCCGGACGGTCCGTTGCTGCGCGACTACATCCCCGGCGACGCGCCGCCGGAGGTCGCCGAGGCCCTGGCGGTGACCGCGGACGCCGTCCGCTTCCTGGAGGAGTTGCTGGGCCCCTACCCGTTCGACGCCTACGGCACGCTCGTGCTGCCGATCCCAATCGAGCTGGCGCTCGAGAATCAGACGCTGTCGGTGCACGGACGCGACTTCCTGGATCCGTTCATCATCGCCCACGAGGCCGCGCACCAATGGCTGGGCAACTCGGTCGCGCTCGAGGATTGGGGCGACATCTGGCTCAACGAGGGTTTCGCCACCTACCTGCACCTGATGTTCGAGGCCGAGCACCACGGCGCCGACTTCGACGCCGGTATGCAGCAGTTGCACGCGCAGCTCCCCTCCTTCGCTGGAACGCCGCCGAAGGGAATCACCCTCGAAGAACTCTTCGGACCGTCGGTCTACCTACGGGGAGCCATGACCCTGCACGCGCTCCGCCTCCACGCCGGTGACGAAACGTTCTTCGCGATCCTGCGAACCCACTACGAACGCTCCGCCGGCGACTCGACCAACACCGAGGAGTTCCTCGGGATCGTGGACGAATTCGCCGGGTCCGAAGCCGTCGCTCTCGTCGAGTCCTGGCTGTACGACGAGGCGGTGCCCGACCTCCCCGAACCTCAGCCCTGATAGCCGAGCGACGGGGACCGCTCGACAGAGCGCTCAGCCGTCTGAACCCGCTTAGGATCCGGCCATGATCTTCATCGTCGTGAGATTCAGGACGAAGCCGGAGTGGGCCGAGCGGTGGCTCGACCTCGTCGCCGACTTCACCGAGGCCACTCGCGCCGAGCCCGGCAACCTGTTCTTCGACTGGTCGCGCAGCACCGACGACCCGAACGAATTCGTCCTGGTCGAAGCGTTCGAGCCCGACGGCGCCGGACCGCACGTCACTAGCGATCACTTCGCCCAGGCCATGTTGGACATGCCCCAGGCGCTCTCCGAGACCCCGCGCATCATCAACACCACGATCGAGGGCGCCAACGGGTGGTCGCAGATGGGCGAACTCACCATCGGCCGATGAGCGAATCGGCCGCGCCAGGCGTCACGAAGGGTTCGAAACCGCCCCTCCCCGACGGGCTCGTCGCGGTGGTGAAACGCGACTGCCCCACCTGCGAGTTGGTGGTGCCGGTGCTGGTTTATCTACAGGACCGAGCAGGCCTGACGGTCATCACCCAGGACGATCCGACATTTCCCGCCGACTCCGATTGGGTGCACCACGACGTTGACCTGGCGCTGTCCTGGCATCACAACATCGAGACCGTGCCGACGCTGCTGCAGGTGGTAGACGGTGCCGGCGTCGAGCGCACCGAGGGGTGGTCGCGCCGCGACTGGGAGCGACTCGCCGGCGTGGGCGGACTCGGCGAGGCCCTGCCCGAGTGGCGCCCGGGCTGCGGCTCGCTGAGCGTGGATCCGTCGCACGCGGACGAACTCGCCGTTCACTTCGGCGACTCGCCGCTGCACAGCCGCCGCGTGGAACTGGCGACGCTCGAGGACGAATGGGAGGCGATGTGGGATCGGGGCTGGTCCGACGGGCTGCCGGCGGTTCCGCCGACCGCCGAGCGGGTGCTGCGCATGCTGGAGGGCACGACGCGCCACCCCGGTGACGTCGTGGCCACCGTGCCGCCCGACCTCGCCGAATGCACCGTCGAGAAGGTGGCGGTCAACGCCGTGATGGCCGGCTGCCGGCCCGAATACCTGCCAGTGGTGATCGCCGCCGTCGAGGCGGTCTGCACCGACGAGTTCAACATCCACGGGGTTCTGGCCACCACCATGAGCGTGGGACCGGTGCTCGTGGTCAACGGCCCCGTGGCGAGCCGCATCGGCATGAACAGCGGCATCAACGCCCTCGGCCAGGGCAACCGGGCGAATTCGACGATCGGTCGGGCAGTGCAATTGGTGGTCCGCAACGTCGGCGGCGGGCGGCCGGGCGCCGCCGACCGGGCCGCCCTCGGCTCCCCGGCGAAGGTGGGATTCTGCTTCGCCGAGGCCGAGGACACCTCGCCGTGGACAACCCTCGCAGAGAGCCGCGGCTGGCGCCGCGATCAGTCCACGGTCACCGCCTTCGCCGGCGAGTCGCCCCGGATCCTGGCCGATGAGCGCTCCCGCAGCCCGGAGTCGCTGACGAGGCACCTGGCGCAGGCGCTGGCGGTCTCGGTATCGCCCCGGATGATGCAGACCACCGACGGGATGCTCGTCATCCCGCCCGAGCACATGGCCCGCTTCGCCGAAGCCGGCTGGAGTAGGGACCGCTTCCTGGCCGAACTCACCGAGGAGTTGCTGGCCGACGCCGACGAGTTGGTGGCCGGTGCGGGCGGCATCGAGTTCGGGCTTCCCCCGGCAGCGGCCGGGCGGCGCATCGGCAAGTTCCGACCGGGCGGTCTGCTCGTCGTCCACGCCGGCGGCCCCGCGGGGCCGTTCTCCGCAATCATGGCCGGCTGGCTCAACGGTCCCCGCGCCAGCGACCCGGTCACCCGCGAGATCACGCTCTAGCCATGCGCCGGATAGTCGTTCGTCACGTCCGTTTGCGGCTGAACACACATGGATTCCGGCCTCCGCCGGAATGACAGAATGGGTCGTTCGCGCCACGAGCCGGCGCCGCTGAAACGCCCGCAGCCCCGCTCCCGCTTGGAGGAAATGCCATGACCACGGTCCTCGACCCCACCGCCGAACGCGCCCCGGCCGGCCGGCAACAGGCGGCCCGACCCGCCTCGCTGGCCGGGCGCACCGTCGGCCTGCTCGACATCTCCAAGCCCCGGGGCAACCTGTTCCTGGACCGGATCTCCGAACGCCTCACCGGACTCGGCGCCACGGTGAACCGCTACACCAAGCCCGCCTACACCAAGCCCGCACCGGTGGACCTGCGCCACGAGATCGCCTCGAACTGCGATGCGGTTATCGAGGCTCTCGCCGATTGAGGATCCTGCGTGTCGTGCAGTGTGCACGACGTCAGCGATCTGGAGCGCCGCGGCACGCCGGCCGTGTTCGTGCTGTCGGAGCACTTCGCCACCGCAGCCAGCACCCAATCCGAGGCGCTCGGCTTCGACGCCGCCACGGTGTTCACCCGCCACCCCATCCAGGACCGCACCGACGAGGAGATGGCCGCCATCGCCGACGCCGCCTTCGAGGATCTCGTGCGAGCACTGTCGGAGGGGCGGGACCTCTAGTAGGTCTCGGGGACGAAGGTCTGGTCCGAAATGGGCGGGCGAACGTAGCCGACCCGCTCCTGGCGCTCGGGCAACTCCACCTCCTCCCACGGCACGTCCTCGTGGGGGATCATCGACAGCAGGTGTGAGATGCAGTTCAGACGGGCCGCCTTCTTGGAGTCGGCGTTGACGACGTACCAGGGCGCCTGCTTGATGTCGGTGTGGGCGAACAGGGTGTCCTTGGCCTTGGAGAACTCCACCCAGCGGGCCCGGCCCTCCAGGTCCATGGCCGATAGCTTCCAGCGCCTCGTCGGATCGTTGATCCGGTTCTGGAAGCGGCGCTCCTGCTCGGCGTCGCTGACTGAGAACCAGT
>JAGWAL010000048.1:11479-13931 GCA_021296415.1 Acidimicrobiia bacterium
CTTGATCACCCCGCCCTTGCCGGCGGCGTCACGCCCCTCGAAGATGACCACCACCTTGAGCCCCTTGTGGCGGATCCAGCGCTGCAACCGCACCAGTTCCTCCTGCAGGCGGGCCAGCTCCCGCTCGTAGTCCTTGGCCTTGATCTTCTTGCGCGCCTCGGGCGAAGCACCGTCCGGACCGGCGGATCCCAACAGGTCGACGACCGGGTCACCGCTCATACGCGAAGAGTAGGTCCCGCCGGCACCCCCGGCAATCGGCGCGATGCGGGCCGGTCGCCGGATCAGACGGGGGGGATTCCGTGGTGGCGTTGGGAGAAGTGGCGGTCCTTGCCGGCGGCCATGGCGAGGCGGCGGATGACCTCGTCACGTAGATCCTGGGGTTCGACGACCGCGTCGATGACGAGGTCGGAGGCGAGGCGCAGCAGGTCGACGTCAGCCTCGTAGGCCTCTCGCTGTTCGGCAATGTAGGCCTCCCGTTCGGCGGGATCGGAAATGGCAGCGATCTTGTTGGCGAACACGGCGTTGACGGCGGCCTCGGGGCCCATGACGGCGATCGAGGCGCTGGGCAGCGCCAGGCAGGCATCGGGGTCGAAGGCGGGACCGCACATGGCGTACAGGCCGGCGCCGTAGGCCTTGCGCACGATGACCGAGACCTGCGGCACGGTGGCCTCGGAGACGGCGGTGATCATCTTGGCGCCGTGGCGGATGATCCCGCCGCGCTCCACCTCGGTGCCGATCATGAACCCCGGCACGTCGCACAGGTACACCAGCGCCACGTTGAAGGCGTCGCACAGCCAGATGAACCGTGCGGCCTTGTCGGCGGAGTCGCTGAACAGCACTCCCCCCTTGACAGCGGGGTTGTTGGCGAGGACACCGACCGAGTTGCCGTCGAGGCGGGCCAGGCCAACGATCAACTCGGGAGCGAAGTCGGGTTTCAGCTCGAAGAAGCTGTCGGCGTCCACGAGCCCGTCGATGACCCGGCGCATGTCGTAGCCGCGGGTGGCCTCGGCGGGGATCGCCGAGCCGTCCAGGATCCGTGAAGGCGCCTCCGGATGCGCGGGCGGTGGCGGATCCCGCCAGCACGTGGGCAGGTACGAGAACCACGCCCGGGCCGCCTCGATGGCGGCCTCGTCGTCGGCGAACAGGTTGTCGCCGCAGCCCGAGACGGTGGCGTGCATGCGGGC
Source organism: Acidimicrobiia bacterium (assembly GCA_021296415.1). Lineage (GTDB taxonomy): Bacteria > Actinomycetota > Acidimicrobiia > Acidimicrobiales > CATQHL01 > VXNF01. The sequence continues at coordinate 12,664 of JAGWAL010000048.1, forward strand.
GCCGCCCATCTCCGCCAGCGAGACGACCTCGCCGATCACCACCTCGGCCATGCGGGGCGAGCCCAGGTACATCGAGGCGTTGGCCTCCACCATGAAAACCACGTCGCAGAACGCCGGGATGTAGGCGCCCCCCGCCGCCGAGGGGCCGAACAGGCAGCAGATCTGCGGCACCCGCCCCGACAGCTTCACCTGGTTGTGGAAGATGCGCCCCGCCCCGCGACGGCCGGGGAACAAGTCCACCTGGTCGGTGATGCGGGCCCCCGCGGAGTCCACCAACCAGAAGATCGGCAACTCGTCGGCCAAGGCGACCTCGGTGGCACGGATGATCTTCTCGACGGTTCGCGCCCCCCACGAGCCGGCCTTCACCGTCGGATCGTTGGCCACGACCACGGCAGGGCGGCCCTCCACGAGCCCTCGCCCGGTGATCACCCCGTCGGCGGGCAGCCCGCCGGCATTGGCGTTGGCCAGCCGGGCGTCCTCCACGAACGTGTCGGGGTCGAACAGCAACCCGAGGCGGTCCCGCACATACAGCTTGTTCTGGCGTGCCAGCTTGGCGGCGCCCGCCTCGGTGGCACTCTCGGTGGCCGCCAGCGCCTCCGCCAGCCGCCGGGCCACGTCACTCATCGCATCCCCCGCAGCACGCGGCCAGCCTACGGCTGCACCCGAATCCCTGGCCTCATCTGCGGCAGATAGCGGAGAAGCCGGCAAATGGGGTGATCGGCGCACCGCCTCGGACTGATCGGCTGCGCGAACGGGAACCGCGCCGGTTCCGCTCGCGCCAACCCGTTCGCCGTGGTATGCACAGCGTCAGATCGCACCGAAGGAAACACGAGCAATGAGAGCATCCCATGCCGCGGGAGAAACCGCACCGGCGCTCCTCAACGACACCATCTACGACAACCTCCTCGGCACGGCGCGGGCTCACCCCGACGCGGAGGCTCTGGTGTCGCGCCATCAAGGGCTGCGCTACAGCTACAGCAATTTCGTGGAGACGACGGGTGAGGTGGCCCGCGGGCTGATGGCGCTGGGCGTCCAGCAGGGTGACCGGGTGGGAATCTGGAGCCCCAACCGGGCCGAGTGGGTGCTCGTGCAGTACGCCACCGCCGCCATCGGCGCCATCCTCGTGAACATCAACCCGGCCTACCGGACATCCGAGCTGGAGTACGCGCTGTGCCAGTCGGGTGTGTCGCTGCTGGTTTCGGCCCGCAGCCACGCCACCTCGGACTACGAGGCCCTCTACGGCCAGGTGGCCGACCGGGTACCAACGG
>JAGWAL010000048.1:13980-22656 GCA_021296415.1 Acidimicrobiia bacterium
GCCGCCGCCGTGAGCGCCGACGATCTGCGCCGGCGAGCCGCCGGCCTGCGCGCCACCGATCCCATCAACATCCAGTACACCAGCGGCACCACCGGCTTCCCGAAGGGCGCCACGCTCACGCACCGCAACATCCTGAACAACGGGTTCTTCGTCGGTGAACGCTGCCGCTACACCCCCGCCGACCGGGTCTGCATCCCGGTGCCCTTCTACCACTGCTTCGGGATGGTGCTCGGCAACCTGGCCTGCACCACCCACGGCGCCTGCATGGTCATCCCCTCGGCGGGCTTCGGACCCACCGCCGTGCTGGAGACCTGCGAGGCCGAGCGTTGCACCAGCCTGTACGGCGTCCCGACGATGTTCATCGCCCTGCTGGGGCACGAGGACTTCGCCGCCTACGACCTGTCCAGCCTTCGCACCGGGATCATGGCGGGTTCGCCCTGCCCGGTGGAGATCATGAAGCGGGTCGTCAGCGACATGCACATGGACGAGGTGACGATCTGCTACGGCATGACCGAGACCTCCCCGGTATCCACCCAGAGCACCCACGACGACTCCATCGAGTCCCGCGTCACCACGGTGGGCAGGGTGCATCCCCACGTCCAGATCCAGGTCGTCGACCCCGACTCGGGGAAATGCGTGCCCCGGGGCGAGGCCGGCGAGTTGCTCACCCGCGGCTACTCGGTGATGCAGGGCTACTGGAACGATCCCGAGCGCACCGCCGAGGTGATCGACGCAGACGGCTGGATGCACACCGGGGACCTGGCGATCATGGACGCCGACGGGTACCTCAACATCGTCGGGCGCATCAAGGACCTGGTCATCAGGGGTGGCGAGAACATCTACCCCCGCGAGGTGGAGGAGTTCCTCTTCACCCACCCCAACATCGCCGACGTGTCGGTGATCGGCGTGCCCGATGAGCGCTACGGCGAGGAGCTGATGGCCTGGGTGAAGCTGCGCCACGAGACCGCCACCACGGCCGACGACCTCCGGGAGTTCTGCCGGGGCCGCATCGCCCACTACAAGATCCCCCGCTACGTCAAGTTCACCCGGGACTTCCCCATGACGGTGACAGGAAAGATCCAGAAGTTCCGGATGCGGGAGTTGGCCATCGAGGAACTGGGTCTGCACGACCCGGCCTCCATCGAGCACGCCTGAAGGAGGCCCGATGCAGATGACACCCGAACAGGAGGACTTCCGGGCGGTGGTCCGGGACTTCGCCCTGCAGCGCATTGCACCGCACGCCGAGACCTGGGATCGCGAACACACCTTCCCCACCGACGTGGTCCTCGAGATGGGCCAGTTGGGATTGTTCGGATTGGTCTTTCCCGAGCGCTGGGGCGGCGCGGACGCCGGCCTGGCCACGCTGTGCCTGGCCATCGAGGAGATCGGGAGGGTGGACCAGTCACTCGGCGTCACGTTGGAGGTGGGCACCCTCGGAGCCGAGCCGATCAACCGCTACGGGTCCGAGGCGCAGCAGGAGCGCTGGCTGCCGGATCTCGTGGCGGGACGGGCTCTGTCGGGGTTCGGGCTGACCGAGCCAGGGGGTGGCTCGGACGCCTTCGCCACCGAGACTCGCGCCGAGTTCCGCGACGGCGCCGGCGGCGAGGAGTGGGTGTTGAACGGGACGAAGGCCTTCATCACCAACTCCGGCACACCCATCACGAGCCTCGTCACCGTCACCGCCCGGACCGGACCGGAGGAGATCTCGGCGATCATCGTGCCGTCGGGTACGCCCGGCTTCACCGTGGAACCCCCGTACCGCAAGCTGGGCTGGCACGCCTCGGACACCCACGGTCTGACGCTCGACGATTGCGCGGTGCCGGCCGACCACCTGCTCGGCGAGCAGCGGGGCCGCGGGGTGCACCAGTTCCTACGGACCCTCGACGCCGGGCGCATCGCCTTCGCCGCCCTCGCCGTCGGACTCATCGCCGGGTGTCTCGACGAGTGCCTCGCCTACGCCTCGGAGCGCAACGCCTTCGGACGGCCCATCGGCGCCCATCAGGCCATCGCCTTCAAGTGCGCCGACATGGCGGTGGCCCTGGAGACGTCTCGGCTGGTGACCTACGAGGCGGCGCGCCTCTTCGACGAGGGCAAGCCATATCGCCGGGTGGCGGCGATCGCCAAGCTGGCGGCCAGCGAGGCGGCCGTGACCGCGGCCCGCGAGGCCACCCAGATCTTCGGCGGCTACGGCTTCATGGACGAGAGCCCCGTGAGCCGCTTCTATCGCGACGCCAAGATCCTGGAGATCGGCGAGGGGACCAGCGAGATCCAGCGCCTGGTGATAAGCCGAGAGCATGGTCTGCCGGTCTGAGTGGACCGGACCAGGAGAGCACGATGCCCACACGCGCCGAGTACGAGGAGTTGCGGCGGAGCTTCCGCCTTGAGGTTCCCGATCGCTTCAACTACGTCCGAGACGTGCTGTACGACCGGGCCGAAGCCCACCCCGACGATCTGGCGCTGGTGGCGGTGAGTCCCGACGGGCGGACCGCCGAGCGCTTCGACTTCGCCACGATCGCGGCTCGAGTCGCGGCAACCGCCGCCGTGCTGGCCGACGTTGGCGTCGCCGCGGGCGACCGGGTGTTCCTGATGCTGCCGCGCATCGTGCAGTGGTACGACGTGCTGCTGGGCTGCCTGCATCTGGGCGCCGTGCCGATGCCGGCCACGATGCAGTTGAGCGCTCGCGACGTGACCTACCGGGTGAACGTGAGCGACGCCACGACGGTGGTGACCGACACGGTCGGGATGGCTGCGGTCGGCACGGCGCTGCCCGACTGCCCCGGCGTCTCCCGCCGCGTGCTCGTCGGCGGCGCCGCGGAAGGCTGGAGCGACCTCGATGCGGCCGTTGCCACCGCGCCGACCACTCCGCCGGTCCACGACACCGCCGCGGACGACCCGATGCTCATCTACTTCACCTCCGGCACCGAGTCGCACCCGAAGATGGTGCTGCACACCCACGCCTCCTACGGGATCGGCCACGACGTCACCGCCCGCTTCTGGCAGGGCCTCCGGCCTGACGACCTGCACTGGACCGTGTCCGACACCGGCTGGGGCAAGGCCGCCTGGGGCAAGCTCTTCGGGCAGTGGCGGGTGGGCGCCGCGGTGCTGATGTGGAACGTCGTCGGCAAGCCCGACCTGGATCGGATGCTGCGCATCATCGCCGAGCAGCGGGTCACCACATTCTGCGTGCCGCCCACGCTGTACCGGGCGTTCGCCCAGATGGACCTGGCCGCCTACGACTTCTCGGGTCTGCGCCACTGCACGTCAGCCGGAGAGCCCCTCAATCCCGAGGTGATCAAGGTGTGGCACGAGGCCACCGGGACCGTGATCCACGACGGTTACGGCCAGACCGAGACGGTCAACGTGGTGGCGAACGTGCCCGGCATACCGGTGCGAGTCGGGTCCATGGGCCTCGCCGTGCCCGGTTTCGATGTGGCGATCATCGACGGATCAGGGGACGTCGTGTCGAACGGCACCGAGGGCGACATCGCCGTGCGGGTCGAACCCACGCGGCCGGTCGGACTGTTCAAGGAGTACTGGCGGGACCCCGAGCGCAATGCCGAGGCGCACCGAGGCGGCTGGTACGTGACAGGTGATCGGGGGACCCGCGACGGCGACGGCTACTTCTGGTTCGTCGGGCGGGCCGACGACGTCATCCTCTCCTCCGCCTACCGCATCGGCCCGTTCGAGGTGGAGTCGGCGCTGCTGGAGCATCCCGCCGTGGCCGAGGCCGCGGTCGTGGGCGTCCCCGACGAGATCCGGGGCCAGATCGTCAAGGCGTTCGTGGTGCTCGCCGAGGGCCACGAGGCGAGAGACGGACTGGTCGCCGAACTCCAGGACCACGTCAAGGCCACGACCGCGCCCTACAAGTACCCCCGTCGCATCGAATTCACCGCCGAACTTCCCAAGACCGTCTCGGGCAAGATCCGCCGCGTCGAACTCCGCAACCGCTGACCGGCCGCCGTTGCGGGAGCGGCCGGCAACCTGCAGCGGCGCGGGAGTCCGAGCCGCGACCAGCGACGGGAAGCGTCAGCCAATCCGGGGGTAGCGGCTGCGGGGGCCGGCCTCGGCCCAGTCGAGGTGGTTGCGGACGTACTCGTTGGCGGCGTCGCGTACCGGTGTGTAGTCCCACGAATGCCGCCCGCCGCTGCCCATGGCCTCGTGCAGCACCCTCCGGGCCCGCTGGGACTCCAGAACCGCCTCCCGGATCGCGGCAGCGTCCCAGCGCCGGGCCACCTCGGCCGCGAATCCCGCCGCGAGGGTGGCGTGGGCGGGATCGCTGACGAGGTTGGTGCGCTCCAGCGGATCGGCCTCCACGTCGTACAGCAGCGGCGGGTCGGTCTCGCAGGCGACGTACTTGTGGCGGCCGCGGCGGATCATGAACATGGGGTGCGAGGTCATCTCGGCGGTGTATTCGGCGATCGTCTCGTCGATGAGGTCATCGCCGCCCGTGGCACTCTCCCAGAGGCTGCGTCCGGCGAGCGGTGCGGCCGGTTCCATCCGGTCACCGGCGATGTCGAGCAGGGTCGGGAACAGGTCCAGCAGGGAGCAGGCGTTGGCGACGGAGCGGTTGGCCACGTCGGGGCCCGCCACGACGAGGGGCACCCGCGCCGACCGCTCGTAGAAGCTCATCTTGAACCAGGTCCCGCGATCGCCGAGCATGTCGCCGTGGTCACTGGTGGCGATGACCACGGTGCGGTCGAGTTGACCCACCTCGGTCAGCGCGTCGATGAGCCGCCCCAGCCACGAGTCGAAGTAGCTGGTATTGGCGTAGTAGCCGTGGCGGGCGTTGCGGCACTGCGCCTCGGTGTAACCCACCGTGTCGGCCTGGATGCCGTGGCGGATCCGCCGGACGTGCGGCTCCAACACCTCCGGCGGCGCGTCGGGCAGATCGACGGCGTCGTGGTCGTAGAGGTTCCACCACTCGGGCCGCGCGACATAGGGATCGTGGGGGTGGATGAACGACGCCACCAGCAGGAAGGGCCGCCCGTCGCCGCGGCGTGCCAGGTCGTAGACGTGCCGCACGGCCGTGTTGCCGACCTCGGTGTCGTAGTCGATCTGGTAGGTGGCGAGCGCCTGGCCGGCCTCCGACAGGCTGTCCATGTTGTGGTACCACTTGCCGATCCGCTCGCCGGCGGCGTCCCAGCTGGGGGTCCAGGCGAAGTCGGCGGGATAGATGTCAGTGGTGAGGCGCTCCTCGAAGCCGTGCAGCTGATCGGGTCCCACGAAGTGCATCTTCCCGGAGAGGACCGTGCGGTAGCCGGCAAGGCGGAGGTGGTGCACGAATGTCGGGACCGATGCCGGGAATTCCGCGGCGTTGTCCCAGGCGCCGATCTCCGACGGCGGTCGGCCGGCCAGCATCGAGAACCGGGACGGTGCGCACAGCGGCGAAGGGCAATAGGCCGCGTCGAAGCGCGTCCCGCGCTCGGCGAGGGCGTCCAGCGCGGGCGTGCGCACGAGCGGATGGCCGTAGGTGCCCGTGAAATGCGGCGCGAGCTGATCTGCCATCACCAGCAGGACGTTGGGCCGCGCCATCGGCGGAAAATTACACCCGTCCCGGCGCATCGACCGGTCGCCCGCCGAGGGGGTGCCGACCCCGGATTCCGGCCTCCGCCGGAATGACGGATCGGGCGTGCCGACGGCAAACGCGTCGCCCAATGCAACTACCTGCAAACGCATATAACACCTCGGCGGCGGGGCGTCGTAGGTTACGGGCAGCGACGTCTCGCCGAGGAGGCCTCATGGGGGTACCAATTCCGAGCACCGACGAGTTGGGGGCCATCGCCGAGAGCTTCGGGCTCTCGCCGAGCGAGGACGAGTTGGCCACCTACCGGGAACTCGTCGCAGGTTCGCTGGCGGCCTACGACGCCGTGGAGGGCCTCTACCAGCAGCAAGCGCCGGCGACGCCCGAGCGGCATTCGTGGCGACCCGAGCCAGCCGACAACCCTCTCGGAGCCTGGTACCGGCGCTGCGCGGTACGCCAGCGCGACGACGGCCCGCTGGCCGGCAAGCGCATCGCCATCAAGGACAACGTCGACGTGGCGGGCGTGCCGATGATGAACGGCTCGGCCACCCTGGAGGGGTTCGTGCCCCGCGCCGACGCCACCGTGGTGCGGCGCATCCTCGAGGCGGGCGGCGAGATCGCCGGCAAGGCCGTCTGCGAGGATCTCTGCTTCTCGGGCGGCAGCCACACCGCCGCCACCGGTCCGGTGCGCAATCCGTGGGATCCCTCCCGTTCCGCCGGCGGCTCGTCGTGCGGCAGCGCCGTGCTGGTGGCCACAGGCCAGGTGGACATGGCCATCGCCGGCGACCAGGGAGGTTCGGTGCGGATCCCCAGTTGCTGGTCGGGCATCGTGGGCATCAAGGCCAGCTACGGCCTGGTTCCCTACACGGGCGCGTTCCCCATCGAATACACGCTCGACCACCTCGGACCGGTCGCTCGTACCACCGAGGACGTGGCGCTGTTGCTGACGGCGATCGCCGGGCCCGACGGCGTGGACCACCGCCAGCTGCAGGCGCCCTCGGGAGTTGACTACACGGTCGGTCTTGACCGCGACCCGGCGGATCTGCACATCGCGGTCGTGGCCGAGGTATTCGGCCACGCCAGCAGTGATGCGGCGGTGGACGACACGGTGCGCGCCGCCCTGGGACGTCTGGAGGCGGCCGGCGCCGAGGTGCGGGAGATCTCCCTTCCCGAACACGCCTGGGCGCCGGCGGTCTGGAGCGTGATCGCAACCGAGGGAGGAGCCTGGCAGATGGTGCGCGGTAACGGCTACGGCCTGAACCACCGCGGCCAGTACAACCCCGAGATCATGGAGGCCTTCGCCGGGGGTTGGCGCCGCCACGGCGACAAGGTCTCCCACTCCGTCAAGTACGTGGCCCTCTTCGGGCAGTACATGCTGAACCTGGGCGGAGGATCCTGCTACGCCAAGGCCCAGAACCTGCGTCCGCTGATCAATCAGGCGTACGACCGGGCTCTGGAGGGCTGCGATGTGCTCTGCTACCCGACGCTGCCCATGATGCCCACCGTGCTGCCGGCTGAGGACTGCTCGGTCTCGGAATACGTGGCGCGAGCACTGGAGATGGTTCCAAACACTTTGCCCTGCTCGGTCACCGGGCACCCGACCATCAACGTGCCGGCGGGCCTGAGCGACGGGCTTCCGGTGGGGATGAGCTTCGTTACCCGCTACTGGGACGAGACCACCGCCCTGGCAGCGGCGAAGACCTACGAGTCGCTCGTGGGCGGCTTCCCGAGCCCGCCGGCGCAATGAATCAGGCCGTAAGAGACCCGGAGCGCTGCAGGCTCGCAACCGCATCGAGGCCCTCGCCAAGGCACGCCACCTCCGCCTGCTGTAGCCGCAGCGGAGTACCGCGAGCCCCAGTCCCGGCACCGCGGTCCGAGCCACTCGTCATGGCACGTGACTCCGGCAGGAACTACGTTCCTCACCAGCGTTCCAAGGAGGCTTTCGAGTATCACCGGGCGGGGTCGGCTGCGGAGGCGGCGGCGCTGCTGGGCGAGTTGGGTTTCGATGCCCGGATCCTGGCGGGGGGTCAGAGCCTCGTCCCGTTGATGAACCTGCGGTTGGCCGCGCCGGGTCATCTGGTGGACATCACGCGTGCGCCGGATCTGGCCGGTGTCGGCGCCAACGGGGGTGGGCTGCACGTGGGCGCGGCGGCGCGCCAGCGGACCGTGGAGTTGCACGCCGACGCGCGGGCGATCGCGCCGGTGCTGGCCGAGGCGATCTCGAATGCGGGCCAGGTGCCGGTGCGCCATCAGGGCACGGTAGTGGGCAGCATCGCCCACGCCGATCCGAGCGCGGAGATGCCCGCCGCGTTCAAGGCGCAGGGCGGCACGGTGACCGCCCAGGGCGCCGGCGGGACCCGCGAGATCGCCTCGGAGGACTTCTTCGAGGGGTACTTCACCACCTCCCTGGAGGAGGGGGAACTGGTCACGGGCGTCACGGTGGATGCTTGGCCTGCGGGCACCGGTCACGGGTTCTTGGAGTTCAGCGTGACCGCGGAGAGTTGGCCGATCGCCCTGGCGGCGGTGTTGGTGCACACCAGCGGGGGTGTGATCGATCGGGCATCGGTGGTGCTCGGGGGTGTGGCGGAAGTGCCGCTGCGCCGCCCGGAGGCCGAGGCGGTCCTGGTGGGCGCTGAACCGAGTGCCGAGGCGTTCGCGGCGGCGGCCGAAGAGGCCGCCTCGGGTATCGAGCCGTTGTCGGATTCATTCGGTTCGGGCGCCTATCGCAAGAAGCTCGCACGGGTCCTGACCCGGCGGGCACTGACAGCTGCCGCCGAGCGCGCAGGAGGTGACTCATGAGCACCCACGACATCTCCCTCACCGTCAACGGCGCGGAGGCCGGCGGCACCGTCGAATCGCGACGGTCGCTTGCTGAGTTCCTGCGCCGTGATCTGGGTCTGGTGGGCACGCATTTCGGTTGCGAGCAGGGCGCCTGCGGGGCATGCACGGTGCTGGTGGACGGGCGCAGCGTGCGGTCGTGCATCATGTTCGCCGTCCAGGCCGACGGCGCCGAGGTCCAGACCGTCGAGAGCCTCGCCCCCGGCGCCGACCTGCATCCCCTGCAGGAGGCGTTCCGGCGCCACCAGGGTCTGCAGTGCGGGTTCTGCACACCCGGGATGCTGCTGCGCAGCCTGGAGTTGATCAACGAGAACCCG
>JAGWAL010000048.1:22877-23205 GCA_021296415.1 Acidimicrobiia bacterium
AGGTGCCGAACATGCTGGAGGTGGCCGTGGCGCGCAGCACCATGGCCCACGCCAAGATCCTCAGCATCGACACCTCCGCGGCGGAGGCCGTGCCCGGCGTGGTGGCCATCGTCACCAGCGAGAACGTCACCGACCACGTCAACCCCATGCCCGACTTCGGCCCGGAGCCGGACAAGCACACCTGGTACTGCCTGGCGGTCGACAAGGTGCGCTACGTGGGCGAGGGCGTGGCCGTGGTGGCCGCCACCTCCCGGGCCGTCGCCGAGGACGCCGCCGAACTCATCGAAGTCGAATACGAACCCCTCGAGCCGCTCACCGACATGCTCGC
>JAGWAL010000007.1:0-1858 GCA_021296415.1 Acidimicrobiia bacterium
CTGGCAACCCGGCAGCACGCCGCCGGCGGCGATGTTGGCGTTGCGCAGCAGCTCGGTCGCCACGAAGCGGTCGTTGGCGGAGGCCTCCGGGTCGTCCAGGATGTTCCGCAGCTGCTGCAGGTGCCCCGGGCGCAGCAGGTGGGCCATGTCGCGCATGGCCTCGGCGGTCAGCAGGCGGATGGCCTCGTCGTCGACCTCCAGGAAGCGCCGCCCGCCGGCCTCTACGACCCGCACGCCGTTGGCGGTGAGGAGTCGGAAGGGAACATCACCGGGACTGGCGGGAAGTGTGTCCTCGTAGCTGAAGTCCATGTGCGGCTCGCTGGTGTTCCTCCGGGTCAACGGTACCCGGCGAGGGCGCGGTTCAGCCCGCGGCGGGCGTGCCGGCGTAAGGGGCGGGGTCGTCGCGGGTCGGGACGGTCGGCTTGCTCCAACTCATGGCCTCGGCCAGCCCCCGCGCCACGGACCGCCAGGCCCTCGGGTTCCAGCCCTCGGCCGCGCCGACGACCTCCAGCGAGTGGTTGAGATGCACGATGGCGGGCAGCCGTTCGAGACCGAGGCCGCGCACCATCTCCCGCCGGGGGTCGGCGAACGTCAGAAACCTCTCCGCCCACGGGCCCAGGAACCGGCGCGCCTCGTCCTCGCTGCCGCACACCAACCAGCCCACGCGGCAGTCGGCCCCGGAGAAGTTGCCCATCACCCGGCCCGCCGTCGACAGGATCCAACCGCTCTCGTAGGTGAAGGGATCCAGCGCCACGACGACGAGGTGGAACGTCGTGACCCACTCCTCGACGGCGCGGGGTTTCCCCGTCAGCGGTTGCAGCACCAGATCCGGCGGTGGTGAGGTCGCCACGGGGTCCGAAGCTAGCGCCCGGCGAGCCGCTCCCGGCGCAACGGCACGTCCGCCGCCCCGGATCGCCTGCGACCGGTGCGAGCCGGTGGCCGTGCAAGGTGGTTGCCGTTGGGGGACACTGCGGGAGTGCGGTGGACGATGCCCGAACCCTCGCCCGCCGGGGGCCCGGAATCCCGCTGCGGCCGCGACAGGCCGGCACTGGCGTCGCCGTGAGTTCCGACCGGGCGCCCGGTTCCCCGATGGGACGACGCAATCCGGCTCCGGCCGCGCCGTCCCGCGCCGAGTTGCAGGATGCGTTGCTGGCGTGGGCCGAGCCCCGGCTCCGCGACCTCCCCTGGCGGCGGACCCGCGATCCCTGGCGTGTGCTGGTGGCCGAAGTGATGCTGCAGCAGACCGGCGTGGGGCGCGTGCTGGCGCGGTACGGACAGTTCTGCGAGCGGTTCCCGACGCCCGAAGCCTGCGCGGCGGCGCCGGCGGGCGCGGTCATCGAGGAGTGGCGGGGGCTCGGCTACAACCGCCGGGCAGTGCACCTGCACGCCGCGGCGCGCCGGATCACCGCGGACGGCGGCATCTTCCCCGCCAACCTCGACGGTCTCCTGGCGCTGCCGGGCGTGGGGCCCTACACCGCCCGAGCCGTGCTGGCGCTGGCCTTCGAAGAGGACGCCGGTGTGGTCGACACCAACGTCGGGCGGCTCCTGGCGCGCCTCGGCGGGCGGCGCCTGACCCCACGCGAGGCACAGGCCGCCGCCGACCGGCTCGTGCCACCGGGTCGGGCCTGGCTCTGGAACCAGGCGCTCTTCGACCTCGGGGCGACCGTCTGCACCCGCCGCGCCCCTGCCTGCGGGGACTGCCCGCTGCGGGAGCGCTGCGGCTGGCACGGTGAGGGTCCCGACCCGGCGGACCGTTCAGCGGGTGTCAGCGTCTCCCAGCCGACCTTCGAGGGATCCGATCGTCAGGGCCGGGGGCGCCTCGTGGAGGCGCTCCGCGCCGGGCCGCAACCGGCCTCCG
>JAGWAL010000007.1:2065-51642 GCA_021296415.1 Acidimicrobiia bacterium
GGCTCCATGCCCTGCACGCCGAGTCTCACCCGCAGCAGGCGCCCCACCATGGGTGCCTCGGCGGTCACCTCGGTGATCTCGCCGAAGTCGGTGACCCACATGTCGGTGTCGTCGAAACAGCAGTTCAGTGGCACGTAGGGACACTCCAGGAAATCCAGATAGGTGCCGTCGGGGGCGATGACGTCGATGACGCCGGACATGAACCCCGTGATCCAGTAGTTGCCCTCGGCGTCGAGCTTGAAGCCGTCGGGGACGTGGCCGTCCGGCAGCGTGCAGATGTGCTCGATCGTGCCGTCGGGGCGCCGCCGCCGGACCTCCAGCGTGTACGACTCCACCCAGACGACGCGCAGCCGTTCGTGTAGACGGGTTCCAGCTCCTGGAGCACCCGCCCGGTGCCGTCGGGGAACAGCTCGAAGATGCGGCTGGGGTCGGGCTTGTTGACCGGGTCCCACTCGCCGGAGTCCGTGAAGTACAGCGAGCCGTTGGGTCCGAAGGCCAGATCGTTGGGAGCGTTCAGCGCCACCCCGTCGATCTGGGTCGCCACGTAGCCGACGGTGCCGTCGGGCTTGACCCTCTGGATCGAAGGGGCGACCTGGTCGCGTGCCTTCCAAGCCCCGACGGTGCCGCCGTTCTGGGTGACGTAGACATCGCCGTCGCTGCCGACGATGCAGGCGTTCGTGCCGCCCCCGCAGTATCCGTACACGGAGATTCCCTTGCCCTCCTCCCAGACCTTCACGTCGCTCGTGTAGGTCTCGACGAACACGACCCGCCCGTCGGGCAGCATGTCGGGTCCCTCGGGGTGCCCCAGGCCCTCACCCATCACCTCGATCGGTCGCTGCATCTCGCCCCCTTCCGTTCCCGGCTCCTCGTTGCCGGCTGCGGCCCCGCTTCGGTCGGCAACACTACGGCTCGCCGCCCGGCGGCGGCAATCCGCCGCAGCCCCGCCCGGACGCACGTCCGGTCGGTGGACGGGGGGCCGTTTGCTCCTTCGGCGCGGGCGCAAGGCGTCGCAAATCGGTCCCCGCTTGGCTCCGGGCTCACGCCCCCATGGCGTGGTAGCCGCCGTCGACGTGCAGGATCTCTCCGGTGGTGGCGCCCAGCCAGTCCGACAGCAGCAGCACGCACGCCTGCGCCACCGGCTCGGCGTCGTTGACGTCCCAGCCCAGCGGGGCTCGCCCTCCCCAGGCCTCCTCGAAGGCCGCGAAGCCGGGGATCGAGCGGGCGGCCATCGTGCGCACCGGGCCCGCCGCCACCAGGTTCACGCGGATGCCGCGGGGACCCAGATCGCGGGCCAGGTAGCGGGCCACCGACTCCAGTGCCGCCTTCGACACGCCCATCCAGTCGTAGACCGGCCACGCCACCGTGGCGTCGAAGTCCAGTGCCACGAGGGAGCCGCCGCCGTCCATGAGCGGCGTCACCGCGTCGGCAAGCGCCTTGAGGGAGTAGGCCGAGATCTCCAGGGCAACCGACACGTCCTCCCAGCCGGGCGCCATGAAGTCGCCCCCCAGGCAGTTCTGTGGGGCGAAGCCGATGGCGTGCAGGGCGCCGTCCACACGCCCCCAGCGGTCGGCGAGCGCCTCACGCACCGCGGCGACGTGCTCGGGCCGGGTGACGTCGAGTTCCAGCACCTCCGGGGTGGGTTCCAGCTTGCGTGCGGTGCGCTCGGTGAGGCGCAAACCGCGCCCGGCGCCGGTCAGGATCAACTCCGCATCTTCGGCTGCGGCCAGCCGCGCCACGGCGAAGGCAAGCGATGCATCGGTCAGCACGCCGGTGATCAGCAACCGCTTTCCGGACAAGAGCCCCATCGGGGTCAAGCTACCCTGGGAGCATGCGCATCGGCGTTCTGGGCGGGACAGGTCCGGCCGGCAAGGCTCTGGCCGTCCGGCTGGCGAGTGTGGGCTTGGAGGTGGTTCTGGGTTCACGGTCGAAGTACCGGGCGATGGAGGCACGCGACAAGCTCGTGGCCATCTGGCCCGACTGGGATCTGCCGATCGACTCGGCCGACAACCAGGGCGCCGCAGACTGTGACCTCATCGTGCTGGCCACGCCCTGGGATGCCGCGGCGGCGACGGTGCAGTCCGTCGAGGGGCACCTCGACGGCAAGGTCGTGGTGTCCATGTGCAACGCCCTGGCGCGGGTCGCCCACGAGTTCCAGCCGCTCGTCCCGCCACGGGGTTCGGTGGCCGCGAGCGTCCAGGCTGCGGTCCCGGTGGCCAAGGTGGCGGCCGCTCTGCATCACGTCCCCGCCACCGAACTCGGCCGGATCGACGAGCACGTGGACTCCGACGTGCTCATCTGCTCGGATCACCCTGAGGCCACCGAGGCCACGGCGGAGATCGTGGGGCGAATCCCGGACTTGCGCCCGCTGGACGCGGGCGAGTTGTCCAACGCGGCACCGATCGAGGCGTTCGCCGCCGTGTTGCTGCAGTTGAACGGCCGCTACAAGACCCGGGTGGCGCTGCGCTTCACGGGCCTGAACGACGGGTGACCGTCCCGCCGACGGCGGAGGGCGCTGTGCAGCCGATGCAGATCTACGACACGCTCGCCGGCGAGGTCGTGCCGTTCGAGGTGGGGCCCGTCGTCACGATGTACACGTGCGGGATCACGCCGTACGACGCCACGCACCTGGGCCACGCCGCCACCTACCTCACGTACGACGTGCTGCAGCGGCGGCTGCGCGACCGCGGCCACGAGACCCGCTGCGTGCGCAACGTCACCGACGTCGACGACGACATCTTGCGCAAGGCCCGCTCGCTGGGCGTCCACTATCTCGACCTGGCGGCCGCCGAAGTGGCCCGGTTCGATTCGGACATGGCCGCGCTCGGCATGCTGGCGTGCTGGAGCGAGCCGCGCGCCACGTCGGCCATCGCCGACATCCGCGGGTTCATCGGCATGGTGCTGGACCGCGGGCACGCCTACGTCGCCGGCGGGGCGGTGTACTTCGAGGTGGCCAGCTACCCGGGCTTCGGCGAGTTGAGCAAGCTGGACCGCACCGAGATGCTCGTCCTCGCCGCCGAGCGCGGCGGGAACCCCGACGATCCGGCCAAGCGCGATCCGCTGGACTTCGTGCTCTGGCAGCCGTCGGCACCCGACGAGCCCGCCTGGGGCTCGCTGTGGGGGCCCGGCCGGCCGGGCTGGCACATCGAGTGCTCCACGCTGGCGATGCGCGAGCTGGACACCACCATCGACCTGCACGGCGGCGGCTCCGACCTCGTCTTCCCGCACCACGAATGCGAGCGGGCGCAGTCCGAGGCGGCCACCGGCGACCTGTTCGCCCGCCACTGGATGCACCAGGCCATGGTCCGCATGGACGGCGAGAAGATGTCGAAGTCGCTGGGCAACCTCGTGTTCGTGAGCGACCTGCTGAAGGAGTACGACCCGCGGGCGGTGCGTCTCGCCGTGCTCTCCCACCACTACCGGGACTCCTGGGCGTGGCGCCCCGAGATGATGGTCGAGGCCGCCGAGCGCCTGGCGCGCTGGCAGTCGGCCGCAGCCGGCGAGGGTCCGCTGGGCGACGTCCGCGCCGCGCTCGACGCCGACCTGGACACGCCGGCCGCGGTTGCGCACATCGACGACGCCGCCGGTCGCGGCCGGGGAGTCGCCGCCGCGGCCATGCTCCTGGGCGTGGACCTGCGCGCCGGGGAGCCGGCGCGCCCGAATGGCGGGACAGCCGGCGCCTCGTGCGGTCCCTCCGGCGCCCGCCGGTAGCGTTGCCTGCATGGTTCGCGTGCTGTTGCCGGACGGCTCGGCGCGCGAACTCGCCGACGGCGCCACCGCGGCCACGCTCGCCGCATCGGTCGGCCGCCGGCTGGCCCGCGACGCCGTCATCGCCGTCTCCGACGGCGTCGAGATCGACCTCTCCACGCCGCTGACCGACGGCGCCGGCGTGGAGATCGTGACCGCGGCCAGCGAGCGCGGCCTGCACACCCTGCGCCACTCCACGGCACACGTCCTGGCCCAGGCGGTCCTCGGCCTGTACCCGGGTGCGACCTTCGCCATCGGCCCGCCGGTGGCCGACGGTTTCTACTACGACTTCGAACTGCCCGGCGGCGCCACGTTCAGCGACGAGGACCTGGAGCGGATCGCCGAGCGGATGCGCGAGATCATCGCTGCCGATCAGCCGTTCGTGCGCCGGGAGATCGACGCCACCGAGGCGCTGGAGGTCTTCGCCGAGCATCCCTACAAGCGGGAGATCATCGAGCGGGTCAGCGCCGCGGGCGACGAGTCCGCTGATGCCGACGCCGATCTGGCGACCGAAGCGCCGGGCGGCGACGTCGTGAGTTGCTATGCCAACGGCGACGACTTCGTGGACCTCTGCCTGGGCCCGCACGTGCCGTCAACCGGCCGTCTGGGCCATTTCGCCCTGCAGCGGGTGGCGGGCGCCTACTGGCGTGGCGACAGCGACCGCCCGATGCTGCAGCGCATCTACGGCACGGCCTGGGCCTCCGCCGCGGACTTGAAGGCTCACCTGCACCGCCTCGCCGAGGCGGCCAAGCGCGACCACCGGCGCCTGGCCCGCCAGTTGGACCTGGTCTCCTGGCCGGAGGAACTGGGGCCGGGTCTGGCCGTGTGGCATCCGAAGGGGGCGCTCGTCCGGCATCTGATGGAGGACTACAGCCGCAGCCGCCACGTCGAGGCCGGCTACGAGTTCGTCTACACGCCGCATCTCGCCAAGGCCAACCTCTGGGAGACCAGCGGGCACCTGGACTTCTACGCCGAGAGCATGTATCCCCCGATGGAGCTGGACGGGGCGGCCTACTACCCCAAGCCCATGAACTGCCCGCTTCACGTGATGATCTACCGGTCGTCGCAGCGTTCCTACCGCGATCTGCCCCTGCGGTTGTTCGAGCTGGGCGCGGTCTATCGCTACGAGCTGTCCGGAGCCGTCCACGGCCTGTTGCGCTCGCGGGGGTTCACCCAGGACGACAGCCACATCTTCGCCACGCCCGACCAGGTGCCGTCCGAGCTGGCGTCCCTGCTGGACTTCGTGCTGTCGGTGCTGCGGGCCTTCGGGTTCGAGAACTTCCAGGCGAAGCTCTCCACGAAGCCGGCGCGCAAGGCGGTCGGCCCGGACGACATGTGGGACCTGGCCACCGAGGGTTTGCGCGCCGCGTTGGAATCGGCGGGCCTCGACTACGTCATGGACGTCGGCGGCGGCGCCTTCTACGGTCCGAAGATTGACGTCGACGTGACCGACGCCATCGGCCGGGCCTGGCAGCTCTCCACCTTGCAGGTCGACTTCAACCTGCCGGAGCGGTTCGACCTGCACTACACCGCCGCCGACGGCCGCCGGCGGCGTCCGCTGATGATCCACCGGGCGCTGTTCGGCTCGGTGGAGCGGTTCTTCGGGGTGCTGCTGGAGCACTACGCCGGCGCCTTCCCCACGTGGCTCGCCCCGGTGCAGGCGAGCGTGCTGCCGGTTGCCGCCGACCATGCCGACTATGCGGCGCACGTGGCCGGTGAGTTGCGCGTTGCGGGCGTGCGTACCGAGGTTGCGGCGAGCGACGAGCCCCTGGGGCGGAGGGTCCGGGCGGCCAAGCTGCAGAAGGTCCCCTACGTGCTGGTGGTCGGTGCCGCCGACGTGGCGGCGGGTACCGCGGGCGTCAACGCCCGGACCGGCGATCCCGAGCGCGGCGTGCCCCTGGCCGACGTGCGGGCACGGATTCTGGCCGATGCGGTCGCCGGCCGATGAGTGATCTGGACCGGCTCTGGGCCGGCTGGCGGGCCGGCTACGTGGCGTCGGTCAGCGGCGAGGGGACCGGCGGTGACGCGTTCTCCTCGCCGTTCGAGGAGATCGGCCGCGGTGACAGGCCCGATTCCGAGACGTACGTCGTCTGGCGCGGTGAGCAGACGTACGCCGTGCTGAACGCCTATCCCTACACGACCGGGCACCTGCTGGTCGTGCCGTACGAGGAGTCGGCGGCACCCGACGACCTCGACGATGCCACCTGGGCGGAGCTCTGGGACACGGTGCGCCACGCCGTGGCGGCGATTCAGGAGGCGTACCACCCCGACGGTGTGAACGTGGGGTTCAACCTGGGCAGGGCCGCCGGAGCCGGCGTGCCCGGTCACCTGCACGTGCACTGCCTGCCCCGCTGGGTGGGCGACACCAACTTCATGACCACGGTGGGCGGCGCGCGGGTTCTGCCCGAGACGCTGGAGGACACGTGGCGGAAGCTGCGTGCCGCCTGGCCGGACCTCTCCGGGTAGCGTCGGGCCATGGACGGCGACACCGGGGCGGCGCTCGGGACGGGTGACGGCGAAGGCCGGGTGCCCAGCGCGCCCGAGGGCGATCAGCTCCCCCCCGAGCTGGATGTCACCGGCTACGTCGGTCCCTACGTCTTCCCCAACAACAGCCGCCGGCGGGTGCCGGGCGCGCTGTACGCGTTCCTCGGCGTCGTGGCCATCGCCACCTGGGCGCTGACCCTCGCGCACGACCCCAACATCGTCAACGGGGGATTCCTGGCCGGTGGCATCGCCCTGGTGGTCCTGGCGGCCTACCACTTCCGGGCGGGCTGGGACCTGCGTGTGGAAGAGACCGACGCCCTGCTGGCGGCGGTGCGCGCCGTCGGCTTCCCGGTGGGTCACGCCTCGGCGCAACTGGGTTGGCGCGGGTGGTTCTCCCGGCCGACCTGGCGGATCCTCGTGTTCTCCAACGAGATCCGGCCCCTCCGCCGTGGACTCGTGCTCGTGGACGGGGTGGAGCCCGCGGTTCTGGACGTCATCGTCGAGGACAACCCCGAGGACTGGTCGGAGCTCGCCGAGAGTGACATCCATGGATCGCCGGGCTAGCGCTCGGGCAGCCGGCGCGGCACGCTAGGGAGCGCAGCGAGACCGTGTTCGACGGGCGCTGGCGGGTCGGCGTCGACCGGGTGGTCGTGCCGATCGGCAAGGCGCTCTACCGGGCGGGCGTGCGTGCCGACCATGTCACGCTGTTCGGCGTCGTCGCCTCGGCGGCCACCGCCGCGATGGTGGTGCTCGATCGGTTCGGGCTGGCGTTCACGTTCATCGTGCTCACGGGCCTGGGCGATCTGCTCGACGGTCCGGTTGCCAAGGCCGCCGGCACGGTGGGCCTGCGCGGCGCCTTCCTGGACTCGGTAACGGACCGGGTCTCCGACACCCTGATCCTCGGCGCGCTCACGTACCACCTGCTCGACGACGGTCCGGTGGCGCTGCTTCCCGTTGCCGTCCTGGCCTCGGGACAGTTCGTCTCGTACCTGCGCGCCAAGGCCGAATCGCTGGGGCTGGACGCCCGGGGCGGGCTGGCCGAGCGCGCCGAGCGGTTCGTGGTCCTGTGCTTCGGGCTGCTCGTGCCGGACTGGCTGGTCTACGTGCTGTGGGCGCTGCTGGGTCTCACGCTCGTGACCGTCGTGCAGCGCTTCGCCAAGATCTGGCGACAGTTCTGAGCGGACCGGTGGGCGGCGTTTCGGGGCTGCGAGAGCGCCTACGGCGGCGCCTGGTGCTGGAGCAGTACAGGCTCGGCGCCACGTTCCTGCCGCGGCTACCGGACTGGCTCGTCGACAGCGGGACACGCCTGCTGGCGAGCACACTGGCGCTGCGGCGCAGCGAGCAGCGGCTGATCGTCGAGCGCAACCTGCGCCGGATCGGGGCCGTCGGCGGCGAAGGTTCGTCGCCGGGCGAACTGCGGCGTGCGGTGCGCGAGACGTTCGTCGCCTACGGGCGTTACTACATCGACTGCGCCCGCCTCGCAGCCGCCGGTCCGGCCGAGGTGGATGCCGGCTTCACGTTCAACAACTACCAGCACATATCCGATGCCCGGCGCACGGGACCCGGCGCCATTCTGGTGCTGCCGCACGTCGGGAGTTGGGAGTGGGCGGGCGTCTGGCTGGCCCAGCGACCGGGGATGAAGGTGACCGCGGTCGTTGAGACGATCGACCACCCCCGGCTGTTCGAGTGGATGGGCAGGTTCCGGCGCCGGATCGGCATGGACATCGTGGCGGCCGGCCCGGACGCTCTCGGCGTGCTCACGAGAGCTCTCAACGACGGCCACGTGGTGTGCCTGCTCACCGATCGCGACATCGGCGGCGGCGGCGTGGAGGTGGAGTTCTTCGGCGAGCGCACCACGCTTCCCGGCGGTGCCGCAGTGCTGGCCCGGCGCACCGGCTCGCCGATCGTCGGCGTCGTCGTGTCCAGCCGCAACGGGAAGTGCCATGCCGAGACCATGCCCCCCATGGTGGTGAGCCGCCAAGGTCGGCTCCGTGACGTCGTTGTCGAGACCACCCAGGCCCTGGCCCACCGGCTTGAGGAGATGATCCGCACCGCCCCCACCCAGTGGCATCTCATGCAGCCCAACTGGCCCAGCGATCGCGCGGCTCTGGCGGCGCTCCGCAACGGCGCGAACTCCGGCACGCGCTCCCGCTAGCGTGAGTTCCGTGCGCGTGGGGATGATCAGCCCCTACAGCTTCACGTTGCCAGGGGGCGTGCAGATGCAGGCCCTGTACCTTGCACGGGCCCTGCGCCGCCGCGGCGTCTCGGTGAGCCTGCTCGGCCCCTGCGACGGTCCGCCACCCGAGCCCGACATCATTCCCATCGGGAACTCGCTGTTCATCGCCGCCAACGGCTCCTTCGCCCCGATCGCCTTCGACATCCCGGCGTTCCAGCGCAGTTATGCCGTCCTGCGCGACCAGCGCTTCGACCTCCTGCACGTCCACGAGCCGCTGGTGCCGGCCCCTTCCCTGGCGGCCCTCGTCTCCAAGCGGGCCCCCCTCGTGGCCACGTTCCATGCCGCCGGCGGATCGGCTGCCTACGACAACGTGTCCCCGGTTCTGCGCTGGGTCTGCAATCGCCTGGACTGGCGTGGCGCCGTGTCGAGCGATGCGGCCGAGATGGCCCGCCGCTGCCTCGGCGGCACCTACGAGGTGTTGTTCAACGGCGTACCGGTGGAGCGGTTCCGGCAGGTCAAGCCGCACCCCACGGAGGGCCCCACGATCTTCTTCGTGGGTCGTCACGAGCCGCGCAAGGGTCTCGCCGTGCTGCTGGCGGCGATGCGCGGGCTTCCTGCCGACGTCGTGCTGTGGATCGCCGGCGAGGGACCGCAGACCGAGTTGCTCAAGCGGCGGATGGCCACCGACCAGCGGGTCCGGTGGTTGGGGCGCCTCAGCGAGGAGGAGAAGATCAGCCGCCTCCGCGGCGCCGACGTGTTCTGCGCGCCGTCGCTGCGGGGGGAGTCCTTCGGCGTGGTGCTGCTGGAGGCGATGGCGGCGGAGACCCCCATCGTGGCCAGCGACATACCCGGCTACGCCCGCGTGGCGCGACCGGGAATCGAGGCCACGCTGGTACCGCCCGGCGACACCGAGCGCCTCGCCGAGGCGCTCCGGCAGACGCTGTTGACACCGGGCGATCTGGTTGCCCGGGGCATCGAGCGGGCGGAGCAGTTCTCGATGGACCGCCTCGCCGAGCGCTACGAGGACGTCTACCGGAGGGTTCTGGCGTGACTGCTGTGATCATCGTCGTGGCCGCCGGGGCCGCCCTGGCGCTCGTCATCGCCGCCGGCGTGCTGGCTTCGGGTCGGATCGTGGGCCGGCTCGCCGGTGCCCGACCCCCGGAGGGCTTCGAATCCGAGCGGCTCACCGTGAGCGTCGAGGCGCTGTGCCTCGGCGCAGGCCTGCCGATGCCGCGGCTGGCGGTGATCGACGACGAGGCCGCCAGCGCCCTCGCCTACGGCCGAGGGCCCCGCACCGCAACCGTCGCCGTGACGACGGGACTGCTGCGCTCCCTGTCGCCGGTCGAACTGGAGGGAACGCTGGCGCATCTCCTGGCGCGTGTCGCCGACGGCACGGCGCGCCGTGACACGCAGCTGGCCTCGCTGGCGCTGCTCGGCGGACCGCTGGGGGGCGCCTGGGCGTCCCGGCACCTCGACGGCTCCCGTGTGGTGGCCGCCGACGTTGCCGCGGCGCGGTTGACCCGCTTCCCACCGGGCGTTGCGGGTGCTCTGCGGCACGTGGGCGAGACCTCCGGGGGACTGCGCCGGCGCTCGCCGGCGATCCGGCACCTCTGGATCCACGAGGCTCGCGGCCCGGCCGGCCAGAGGATCGGCATCGAGGACCGGATCACGGTTCTCGGCGACCTGTGATCGGTCTGCGACGAGGCCGAGCCGGCACCGCGCGGCGCGCCGACCGTCGCCGTTCCTGAGCCAACCGCGCCGCCGTACACTGGTCCCATGACTGCCAGCGCCACCGAGTCCCCGCCATCCACCCCGGTCACGCCGCCTGCACCCCTGGGGCGGGCACAGGGCACCATGCGGGTCAAGAGCGGCCTCGCCGAGATGCTGAAGCGGGGCGTCATCATGGACGTCGTCACGGCTGAACACGCCCGCATCGCCGAGGACGCCGGGGCAGTGGCTGTCATGGCTCTGGAGCGCGTCCCCGCCGACATCCGCCGGGACGGGGGTGTGGCGCGCATGAGCCCCCCCGAGATCGTGGAATCCATCACCGGGGCGGTCACCATCCCGGTGATGGCGAAGGCCCGCATCGGCCACTTCGCCGAGGCGCAGATCCTCGAGGCCCTCGGCGTGGACTACATCGACGAGAGCGAGGTGCTCACGCCCGCCGACGAGGCGCATCACATCGACAAGTGGCAGTTCACGGTGCCCTTCGTGTGCGGCGCCACCAACCTCGGCGAGGCTCTGCGCCGGATCTCGGAGGGCGCGGCGATGATCCGCTCCAAGGGCGAGGCCGGGACCGGCAACATCGTCGAGGCCGTGCGGCACCTGCGCGCCATCACCGGCGACATCCGCCGGATCACCGTCGCCGACAGCGCCGAGCTGTTCGACTGGGCCAAGCGGCTGCAGGCGCCGGTGGCCCTCGTGCGCGAGATCGCCGAAGTGGGCAGCCTGCCGGTGCCGCTGTTCTGTGCGGGCGGTGTCGCCACGCCTGCCGACGCCTCCCTGGTGATGCAGCTGGGTGCCGAGGCGGTGTTCGTGGGTTCGGGCATCTTCAAGAGCGACAACCCGTCGGCCCGGGCCAAGGCCGTCGTGGAGGCGACGACCAACTTCGACGATCCCGCCATCCTGCTGAAGGTCAGCCGCGGGCTGGGCGAGGCGATGCCGGGCATCGAACTCGAGGGACTGGAGACGCGGCTGGCCGCGCGGGGTTGGTGAGAGGCGGCCGGTGAAGGTCGGTGTGCTGGCGCTGCAGGGCGCCGCGGGGTTGCACCTCTCGGCCCTGCGGAGCGTCGGTGCGGCGGCGATTGCGGTGCGGCGGCCCGATGAACTCGCCGACGTGGACGGGTTGATCCTGCCGGGCGGGGAGTCCACGACGATCTCGATGATGCTCGACGCCAACGGGCTCGTCGAGCCCCTGGCCGAGCGCCTCGCCGGCGGCTTGGCCGTGCTGGGCACGTGCGCCGGCCTGCTGCTGCTCGCCGCCCAGGTCACCGACGGGCGGGACGACCAGCGGTGCTTCGGCACCCTCGACATCAGCGCGCGCCGCAACGCCTACGGTCCCCAGACCGAGTCCTTCGAGGCCCCGCTGCCGGTGGCGGCCCTCGGACCGGAGCCGATGACGGGTATCTTCATCCGCTCGCCGATCGTGGAGCGGACCGGCCCGGGCGTGGAGGTCCTCGCCCGGCTCGACGGCCGCCCGGTGCTGTGCCGCCAGGGCGCTGCCTGGGGCTGCACGTTCCATCCGGAGCTGTCGGGCGATCTGCGCCTGCACAGGCTGTTCTGCGAGGAGGGTCTCTAGATGTCCGGCCATTCCAAATGGGCGACGATCAAGCACCGCAAGGGTGCCGCCGACAAGCGCAGGGGGAAGCTCTTCGCCCGCCTCATCCGGCAGGTCGAGGTGGCGGCCCGAGCCGGTGGGGGCGATCTGGACGCCAACCCCACGCTGCGCACCATGTACCAGAAGGCGCGCGACAACTCCGTGCCGCTCGAGACCATCGAGCGGGCCATCAAGCGCGGCACCGGCGAGCTGGAGGGGGTCGCCTACGAGCTGTTCAACTACGAGGGCTACGCGCCGGCGGGAGTGGCGGTGTACGTGGAGGTCCTGACCGACAACCGCAACCGCACGAGCTCGGAGATCCGGGCACTGTTCAAGATCAACGGAGGTTCGCTGGCGGAGCCGGGCTCGGTCGCCTGGCAGTTCCGTCGCAGCGGCCTGATCTCGGTCGCCCGGTCGGTCGACGAGGAGGAGTTGATGCTGGCCGCCCTCGACGCCGGGGCGGAGGACATCGTCGACGAGGGCGAGGTGTGGCGGGTGACGTGCGGTCCCTCGGACCTGCCGGATGTGCGCGGCGCGCTCGAGGCCGCCGGAATCGGCATCGAGGCCGCCGAGACAACCATGCTGCCGACGCAGGTGGTGCCCGTGGCGTCGACCGAGGCGGCCCGGGCGGTCCTGCGCCTCGTCGGCGAGCTGGACGATCACGACGACGTGCAGGACGTGCACTCCAACTTCGACATCCCGGACGAAATCCTTCAGGCGCTGGCAGCGTCCGTCTAACCTCGTACGAGTGTTCGTTCTCGGTATCGACCCGGGCCTGTCGCGTTGCGGCTACAGCTGCCTCTCCGGCCACGGCACGGCCACCCGGGCTGTGGCGGCGGGCGTCATCACGACCCCGCCGCACGACCCCGTGCCGCAGCGTCTGGCGGCGCTGCAGCGGGAGATCCGCGCCCTGCTGGGTGAGTTCACCCCATCGGTGGTGGCCATCGAGCGGGTGTTGTTCCAGATCAACGTGCGCACGGCGATGGGTGTGGGCCAGGCGGCCGGGGTGGTGATGGCCGAGGCGGTGGCCGCGGGATGCGACGTGGTGGAATACTCCCCGAACCAGGTGAAGCAGGCTGTCTGCGGGGATGGCGCCGCCGGCAAGGATCAGGTGACCCGGATGGTGCAGATGCTGCTCGGCCTGTCCGAGCCGCTGCGCCCCGCCGACGTCTCCGACGCGGCGGCGGTCGCGCTTTGCCACATGGCGCAGTCACCCATCCCGGCGGTCGCGCCGCGGTGACGGTGACGCCGTGATCGGCTCCCTGCGCGGCCGGCTGCTGGACCGCCACCTCGACGAACTGCTGGTGGAGGTGGGGGGGATCGGTTACCGGGTGACGGTGGGGGAGGCCACGCTGCGATCGGTGGGGCAGGTGGGTTCGGAGCTGCTGCTGTACGTCCACCACTACGTCCGCGAGGACGCCGAGACGCTCTACGGGTTCGCGTCCCCCGTCGAGTTGCGGTGCTTCGAGGCCATGCTGGGGGCCAATCGCGTGGGACCCTCCCTGGCGCTCTCCATCCTGGGTGTCCACGACCCTGCGGCCCTCCAGCGGCTGCTGGCGGCCGGCGACATCGACGCGCTGTGCCTCGTGCCCGGGGTCGGGGCCAAGACGGCGCAGCGCCTCCTGGTCGAGCTGCAGGCGCGCCTCGGTGTGCCGGAGCTGGCGGTGACCGCACCGGTGGCGAGCGTGCCGGGCGACGGCATCTACAGCGACCTGCGGGCCGCGCTGGGGCAGTTGGGGTATCGCGATGACGAGGTGAACCGGGTGGTGTCCGGATTGCCGGCCAACGGGGACGTCTCGGAGTTGCTGCGCGCGGCGCTGCGGCAACTCTCGGGCGCCCGCTAGGCGCGGTGTCGAGGACACCGGGCTGAGCGGCGGAGCGGCGATGCGGACCGAGGTGCTGGCGGCGGGTGCCGACGCCGGCGAGCAGAGCGACGAGCACGTCAACCGTCTGGGGATCCGGCCGGTGCGGCTGGCGGACTTCGTCGGGCAGGCCGAACTGAAGCGCCACCTCGGCATCATCTGCGGCGCCGCCCGGGCGCGCGCCGAGACCACCGAGCACCTGCTGTTCGCCGGGCCCCCGGGGCTGGGCAAGACCACCCTGGCGGGGATCGTCGCCGCCGAGATGGGAGTTGCCCAGCAGACCACCTCCGGTCCCGCCCTGGAGCGGGCGGGTGACCTGGCGGCGATCCTCACCAAGCTCAGCGAGGGCGACGTGCTGTTCATCGACGAGATCCACCGCTTGAGCCGGGCCGTGGAGGAAGTCCTCTATCCCGCCATGGAGGACTTCCGGGTGGACATCGTGCTGGGCAAGGGACCGGCGGCCCGCTCGATTCCCCTCGAACTGCCGAGTTTCACCCTCATCGGGGCAACCACGCGGATCTCGCTGATCACCGGCCCGCTGCGGGACCGGTTCGGCTTCACGGCCCGGCTGGACTTCTACCCGGCCGGCGAGCTCGAGCAGATCGTGGCGCGCACCGCGCGGATCCTGGCGGTGGACGTCAAGCCGGGAGCCGTCTCGGAGATCGCCCGGCGGGCGCGGGGCACCCCCCGGATCGCCAACCGGCTGCTGCGCCTCGTGCGCGACTTCGCCCAGGTGGAGGGCGACGGGAGGATCGACGAGGCCACCGCCGTCGAGGCCCTGGCCGTCTTCGGGGTGGACGGGCGCGGGCTGGACCGCCAGGACCGCGCCGTGCTGGACGCCCTGTGCCGGCGCTTCGGCGGGGGACCGGTGGGCCTGTCCACTCTGGCCATCAGCGTCAGCGAGCCGCCCGAGACCGTGGAAGAGGTGTACGAGCCGTTCCTCATAACGCAGGGAATGATCATGCGCACCCCGCGGGGGCGGGTGGCCATGCCGGCCGCCTGGATCCACCTGGGACTCGAGCCGCCCGAGCCACCCGCGGCAGGCGAGTCCCCCGACGCTGAGGGTCCGGCCGGCCTGTTCGATTGATGCGGACGCGCGAACTCGACTACCTGCTGCCACCCGAGGCGGTGGCGCAGGAACCCGTCGAGCCCCGCCACGACGCTCGGCTGCTCGTGGCGGGTCCCGACGTCGCCCACCGCCGGGTGCGCGACCTGCCGGAACTGCTGCGTCCCGGCGACGCCGTAGTCCTCAACGAGACCCGCGTGGCGCCGGCGCGCCTGCAGCTCCGCAAGCCCACCGGCGGGCGGGTGGAGGTGCTCGTGACGACCCCCGGCCCGGAGGCCGTGGCCGAGGCGCTCCTGCGGCCCTCGCGACGGGTGCCGCCGGAGTCGGTCCTGCGGGACGCCGGCGGGCGCGACGTCCTGATGGTGGGCGCCGCCGCCCCGGACGGCCGGCGCGAGGTCAAGACCCTGGCCCATGGCAGCATCGACGCCCTGCTCGACGAGTTGGGCGAGGTGCCGCTGCCGCCCTACATCGGTCGCCCGGTGGCACCGGAGCGCTACCAGACGATCTACGCACGGCACCCCACCTCGGCGGCGGCTCCCACCGCCGGGCTGCATCTCAGCGAGCAGGTCCTGGCCGGTCTCGCCGCCGCCGGGATCAGCGTGGTCCGTCTGGATCTGGGCATCAGCGTCGCCACCTTCCGGCCGGTCACCGCCGAGCGGCTCGAGGACCACGTGATGCACAGCGAGCGCTACGAGATCCCCGCCGACACCTGGGCGGCCTGCCGGCAGGCTCGCCGGGTCGTGGCGGTCGGCACGACGGCGGTGCGTGCGCTGGAGACGGCCGCCGCCACCGGCTCCCTGGCGGGGTCCAGCGATCTCTTCATCCGCCCCGGCCACAGGTTCGCCGTCACCGACGTTCTGCTCACCAACTTCCACATGCCGCGCTCCACGCTGCTGTCGCTACTGTCGGCTCTCGTGGGCGAGCGCTGGCGCCGGCTCTACGAGACGGCCCTCGCCGAAGGCTACCGATTCGGTTCCTTCGGCGACGCCATGCTGGTCGGCAGGTGCTGAGGTACAAGGATGCTGAGCTTCACCGAGACCGCCCGCTGCGACGGCGCCCGCACCGGTGTCGTCCGTACGCCGCGGGGGCAGTTCGTGACGCCGACCTTCATGCCCGTCGGAACCCGCGGGGCCGTGCGCACCCTCACGAGTGCCGACCTCGAGGATCTCGGCACCGACGTGGTGCTGGCCAACACGTACCACCTCATGCTGCGCCCGGGAGCCGAGCTCGTCGCCGACCGGGGTGGCCTGCACCGCTTCATGGACTGGTCCGGCCACATCCTCACCGACTCCGGCGGCTACCAGGTGATGAGCCTGGAGCCGAAGATCGACGACGAGGGCGCCACCTTCCGGTCCACCTACGACGGCAGCACGCACCGGCTCACGCCCGAGCGCGCCGCCGAGGTGCAGGCGCTCCTGGGCTCCGACATCGCCATGGTGCTCGACGTGTGCCCGCCGCTGCCGTCGCCGCGCCCTGTGGTCGAGGCGGCCGTGGAGCGGACCGCCGTCTGGGCGGCCCGGGCCCGCGCCGCGCACCGGTCGCTGGCGCCGCCGGCGCAGGCGCAGTTCGGCATCGTGCAAGGGGGGACCGACGTCGCCCTGCGGCGCCGCAGCGTCGCCCGGACACTCGACATCGGTTTCGAGGGATACGCCATCGGGGGGCTCTCGGTGGGCGAGGAGCGCCACGAGCGCCTCGAGCCGCTGCACGCCACCACCGAATCGCTGCCCGCCGAGCGGCCCCGCTACCTCATGGGGGTGGGGGATCCCGTCAGCATCATCGAGGCCGTGAGCGTCGGGGTGGACATGTTCGACTGCGTCCTGCCCACCCGGCTGGCCCGCCACGGCACGGCGCTGACCTCGGTGGGGCGGCTCAACCTGACCAATGCACGGTTCGCCCGCGACGACGGGCCGCTGGATCCGGCACTCGCCGGCGATCCCGCCGGCCGCTGGTCCCGCGCCTACCTGCGCCACCTGCTGATGGTCGGCGAGACGGCCGCCACCCGCATCCTCAGCCTGCACAACCTGGCCTGGCTGTTCGACCTGATGCACGCCACGCGCCGCGCCATCGCCGAGGGCCGCTTCGCCGGACATGCCGCCGGTGTGCGCGCCACCTGGGAACCCTGAGCATCCGCCGGCGCGGGCACCGGGTGGGATCGCCAGACCAGCGCCGACCGGGTAACCTTGAGCGCCGCGTCCAGTGCGATCCGGCGTCGACGCGACCAGCAACCGACTCACAAGGCGGGTGACGTGCGCAGCTTTCTATTCCTCCTGATCCTGTTCGTCGCACAGGCCTGCACGACCGGCGGTGAGGACGGCGGCGGCGGATTCAGCGGCTTCTTCCCGCTGATCATCATCATGGCGCTGCTCTGGCTGGTGCTGCTGCGGCCGCAGCAGCGGCGGGCCAAGAACCGCCGGGAGATGCTGTCGAAGCTGGAGGTCGGCGACGAGGTGGTGATGTCCAGCGGGGTGTACGGCCGCATCGCCAGTTTCGACGAGCAGACCGTCTTCGTGGACATCGCCGACAACGTGCGCGTCAAGGTGACGCGCGACTCCATCGCCGAGCGGATCACCTACCACGAGGAGTGGGACGGCGACTCGAACTGAGCCGTCTCCGGGCGAGGTTCTATCCGGGATGTTGCTCCTGTTCGCCCCCCGGTCGCCGGCGGGGACATGGTGCCGCCGATGATGCAGCGCCTCGCCGAAGCGGTGCGGGCCGTGCCGCCCGCCCTGCGCCGGCACCGCTCGCTGCTCGGCATCCTGATCGTGGCGGTCGGCCTGCTCGCCGGCAATCTCGCGACCGGCCAAGGGCCACTCCTGGGTCTTGACCTGCAGGGCGGCGTGGAGGTGGTGCTGCGCCCGGTGCCCGGCGAGTCCGAGGTGACCCCCGAGGCGCTGGACCAGGCCCTGGAGATCGTCCGCAACCGGGTCGACGCCCTCGGCGTGGCCGAACCCGACATCACGGTCCAGGGCGGCAACATCGTGGTGCAACTGCCCGGCGTGGACGATCAGGACCGGGCGATCGCACTCGTCGGGCAGACGGCCGAACTGCGCTTCCGGCCCCTGCTGGCCCGTGCCGTGTCCCGCACCGAGATCGAGGCCTACAAGGCCGCCATCGAGGAGGCCGAAGCCGGTGAGGCCGACGACGCCGCTGAAGCCGAGGAGGCCGACGACGCCGGCGGACTCGATGTCGAGGACCTGCTCACCGGCATCCTCACCAAGCCCGCCGACGACGACGTCGACGCCCCGGTGATCCTGCCCGGCAGGCCGGACTCCAACGGGCAGGTTCTCCACTTCCTGCTGGGCCCGGCGCTGGTCACGGGGGCGGCGCTCGAGAGCGCCACACCGGTCCTGGAGTTCGCCCAGTGGAACGTGCAGGTCACCGCGCTCGAGGGGGCCGACGGCATCGACCGGTTCAACGCCGCCGCCCGCACCTGCTACTACGAGGCGCCCGATCCCCGGGTGTGTCCCACCGGGCAACTCGGCATCGTGCTGGACGGGAGGGTCGAGTCGGCGCCGGTCGTGAACGCCCGGTCGTTCGAGCGCGACCGCATCAACATCACCGGCGCCTTCGGTGAGGCCGAGGCGCGTGACCTGGCGCTGGTGCTGGACTACGGCGCCCTGCCGCTGGAGTTCGAGGACCCCGCCGAGAGCGGCCTGGTGCGCACCGTGTCGGCAACCCTGGGCCGCGACGCCCTGCGCGCCGGGATCGTCGCCGGCATCGTCGGCCTGGCGCTCGTGGCGCTGTACATGCTGTCCTACTACCGGTTCCTGGGGCTGGCCGCCCTCGGCAGCCTGGCGGTGTCGGGCGTGCTGCTGTGGGTGATCCTCTCGTTCCTGTCCGAGACGCGCGGGCTGGCCCTGACGCTGGCGGGGGTGACCGGCCTGATCGTGGCGATCGGCGTGTCGCTCGACTCCAATGTCGTCTACTTCGAGCACCTGAAGGAGGACCTGCTGGGCGGTCGCACGCTGCGCAGTTCGGTCGACCAGTCGTTCCCGGTGGCTTTCCGGACGATCTTCTGGGCCAACCTTGCCACGCTCATCGGCGCCGGCATCCTCTGGTTGCTCACCATCGGTTCCGTGCGCGGGTTCGCGGCCATGCTGGCGATCGCCTCCATCCTGGATCTGGTGGCGACGTACTTCTTCCTGCGCCCGGTCGTGCGCGGCCTGGCCCGCTGGAGTGCGCACCGGCCCGCACTCGTCGGGATGGCGACGGTGGTGGCCGCCGCCGCGGCCGCGGAGAAGGAATCGTGACCGGCTCGGCGCCGGGATTGCGCCTCGGCCTGCGGCGGATGTACGCCAACCAGGTGAGCCTGGACTTCACCCGCCTGTGGCGGCGCTCGGTGGTGCTCTCGATGGCGATCCTGCTGATCGCCGGCGGCTTCTGGCTGTTCAAGGGCCTGAACCTGGGCATCGAGTTCGAGGGCGGCACGTTCTGGGAGGCGCCGGTCGGGGACGTCTCGACCGCCGAGATTCGCGATGCCCTGGCGACGGTGGGGCAGGCCGACGCCCGCATCCAGCAACTCGCCGGCGGTGTCGTGCGCGTGCGGGCGGAGGTCGCCGCAACCAACACCGCCGAGGTCGCCGCGGTGACCACCGCGCTGGCGGACCTCGCCGGCATCGATGCCAACGACATCTCCTTCTCGGCCGTGGGTCCCTCGTGGGGGGCCGAGATAACCAGCAAGGCGCAGACCGCCCTCATCGTCTTCTTCGTCGTGATCGCCGTCTACATCTGGCTGCGAATGGAGTGGAAGATGGCCCTGGCGGCCCTCGTCGCCGTCGGGCACGACATCCTCGTCACCGTCGGCTTTTATGCCGTGTTCGGCTTCGAGGTCACGCCGGCCACCGTCATCGCCTTCCTGACCATCCTGGGTTACTCGCTGTACGACACGCTCGTCGTCTTCGACAAGATCCACGGGAACGCCCGCACCCGCAAGGAGCCCTACTTCGAGATCGTCACCCGCTCGGTCAACGAGGTGTTCATGCGCTCGGTCAACACCACGATCACGTCGGTGCTGCCGGTGCTGTCGCTGCTGATCATCGGCCGCTTCGTGCTCGGCGCGGTGACGCTGCAGGAGTTCGCGATCGCCCTGCTGGTGGGCCTGCTGGCCGGTACCTATTCGTCGCTGTTCGTGGCGGCGCCGCTGGTGGCCTGGCTGCACGTCTGGGTCAGCGGTGAACGCCCCGGCCAGCGGCTGCCGCGTGAGCGCCGCCCCGCCGCCGCGGCACCGCGCGCGAAGCGACCGGGCAGCGGACCGGTCGGAAGGTCGGGGGTCACCACCACCCGCACGCATCCGGCGCGGCCGGCGAAGAAACGCCGCAGGTGAGGCCGGACCTCGGACATGGAAACCGTCACATGACGCACGCCGCCGAAGACGTTGTCGACGCCGAGGCCCTCTGGCGCGAGTTGGTCCGGGAGATTCCGGACTTCCCCGTCGCCGGGATCGGCTTCAAGGACATCACGCCCGTGCTGGCGCACCCCGGCGCCTTCGCCGCCTGCGCCGATGCCATGGCGGAGCGATTCGCCGAGGCCGGGGTGGAGGCGGTGGCCGCGGCGGAGGCGCGCGGGTTCATCTTCGGAATCCCCGTGGCCGAGCGCCTCGGTGCCGGATTCGCCGCGGTCCGCAAGCCGGGCAAGCTACCGGCGGCGGTCGTCGGCGTGACCTACGAGTTGGAGTACGGGACCGACCGGCTGGAGATGCACGTCGACTCTTTCGCCCCGGGCGCGCGGGTGCTCATCGTGGACGACGTGCTGGCCACCGGCGGCACCGCCCGCGCCACCTGCGACCTGGTCGAACGCGCCGGAGGGCAGCTCGTGGGGTGTGCCTTCTTCGTGGAGTTGGCCTTCCTCGGCGGCCGGCGCCGCCTCGAGGACGTACGCGTGGAGTCGTTGCTCACGTACACGTAGGCAGGGCCGGCCAGTGCCGCGCACCGTCTCTTCGTCATTCCGGCGGCGGCCGGAATCCAGGCGCGTCCGGCTTCCGGCCCGGCCGTCGAACACACGGCCGGCTCGCCGGTGCAGGTGAGTGATCCCGCGCCGTCTCTGCGATGCTATTGGTGTGAGGCGCGTCTCACCGTGAGGTTGGAATCGTGAGCGTCCGGGCGACCACCGAGGTCCCCGTCGCCGAGTCGGCCGGCGCGCCCCCGTGGGGCCGCCTGCAACCGTGGCGGGGCCATCCCGCCGCCGGGCCGATCACCTCGCTGCTGGGGGAGTACTCGGCAAACTTCGGTGACGCCGACACGGACGTCATCGAGCGGGCCTACGCGTGGGCGGCGAGCGCCCACCGGGCCCAGCGGCGCAAGTCGGGCGAGCCGTTCGTGGAGCACCCGCTCAACGTGGCTCGCATCGTCGCTCGCCTGGGGCTCGACGACGTGAGCGTGGCGGCGGCCCTGCTGCACGACGTCATCGAGGACACCGACCGCACGCTGGCCGACGTCGATGCCGACTTCGGTCCGGAGGTGGCCAAGATCGTCGACGGCGTCACCAAGCTGGACCGCGTCGAGTTCACGACCCGCGAGCGCCACCAAGCCGCCTCGCTGCGCAAGATGCTGGTGGCCATGGCCAAGGACCTGCGGGTTCTCATCATCAAGCTTGCCGACAGGCTCCACAACATGTGCACCCTGGCGGCCCTCTCGCCGGAGAAGCAGCAGCAGGTGGCGCGCGAGACCCTCGACGTCTACGCGCCCCTGGCGCATCGCCTCGGCATGCAGGAACTGAAGGGCCGCCTGGAGGACCTGGCGTTCGCCGCCCTGCACCCCAAGTGGTACGCCCAGATCGATCACCTGGTGGCCGAGGAGGATCCCGAACGCGATCTCTACCTGGCGCAGCTCCTGGTCACCGTGGAGGGGCGGCTGCTCGAGCTGGGCATCGGCGCCGAGGTGACCGGCCGGCCGAAGCACCTCTGGAGCATCTACGAGAAGATGGTGCTGAAGAACCGCGACTTCAACGACATCTACGACCTGGTGGGCATCCGGGTCATCACCGAGAGCGTGCGGGACTGCTACGCCGTGCTGGGTGCCATCCACGCCATCTGGAAGCCGCTCCAGGGGCGATTCAAGGACTACATCGCGATGCCCAAGTTCAATCTCTACCAGAGTCTGCACACGGCGGTGGTGGGTCCCCAGGGCAAGGTCGTGGAGGTGCAGATACGGACCCGGGAGATGCACGCCCGGGCCGAGCACGGCGTGGCCGCCCACTGGGACTACAAGGAGGACAGCGGCGACGACCTGGCCTGGCTGAGCCGGATCATCGACTGGTCCGAGGAGAGCGACGATCCCGAGCAGTTCCTCGGCAACCTCAAGGTCGAGTTCGAGCAGGACGAGGTGTTCGTCTTCACGCCGCGCGGCGACGTGGTGACCCTGCCGGTGGGCGCCACCCCGGTGGACTTCGCCTACGCCATCCACACCGAGGTGGGCCACGGCTGCATCGGGGCTCGGATCAATGGCCGCCTCGTGGCGCTGACCACCAAGCTCTCCACCGGCGACACCGTGGAGGTGATGACCTCCAAGGATCCCGACGCCGGTCCGTCGCAGGACTGGCTGCAATTCGTCGCCACGAGCAGGGCCCGCTCGCGGATCCGCCAGTGGCTCACGCGGGAGCGGCGCACCGAGGCCCTCAACCGCGGGCGCGACGAGATCACCACCGAACTGCGCCGGGAGTCGCTGCCGATCGCTCCGGTCATCCGCTCCGAGACGCTGCGCGACGTGGCGAAGGCTCTCAACTACGACGACACCGACGCGCTGTTCGTGGCGGTCGGGGAGCGCCACCTGTCGGCCCGCACGGTCACCGAGCGGGTCGCCCGCCGCCTGCGCGGCGAGGATGCCGAGGGCTCGCAACCCGCCGAACGGGTATCCGCCACCGCCGTGACGCCCCGGCGATCCTCTCCCAAGCGCTCCGGCGGTGCCGGTGTGCACGTCGAGGGTCTCGGCGACGTGTGGGTGCGCCTCGCAAAATGCTGCACACCGGTGGTGCCCGACGAGATCATCGGTTTCGTGACCCGGGGCAGGGGCGTGTCGATTCACCGCGCCGACTGCGCCAACGCCGTTGCCCTCAGCGGCGACGGCGAGGCCGCGCGCATCATCGACGTGGAGTGGGAGGAGGGGGCCTCCACGGTGTTCACCGCGGCGATCGAGGTCCGCTCGCTCGACCGGCCGCACCTGCTGCGCGACGTGGCGGTGGCGGTGTCCGAGCAGCAGGTCAACATCACCTCGGTGAACGCCCGCGCCGGTGCCGACGGCGCCTCGATCATGCGATTCGAGATGGAACTCTCCGACGGCGCCCAACTGTCGTCGGTGCTGCACGCGGTGCGCCGCGTGGGCAGCGTCTACGACGCCTACCGCGTACTACCCGGCGGCGGCCGCGGCTGACCTTCCCGGGTCTGGGGCTGTCCGGTCGGGGTCCGGGGTGCCGTTTGCTCCTTCGGCGCGGGCGCAAGGCGTCGCAAATCGCCCCCCCGGCACCCGACTTCCCGCCCCGGCGCTCAGCGGGTATCGAGGGCTGCTGCCAGCGCGCCGGTCACGTCGGGGTGGGTGAACTTGAAGCCGTCGGCCAGGAGGACCTCGGGAATCACTCGGACGCTCTGGGTCAGGCCGGCGACTGCTTCGGAGCCGAGGAGGAGGCTGGGCAGCAGGAGTGGTACCGGGAGGACCGCGGGGCGGCGCAGGGCCTGGCCCAGGGCTCGGGTGAACTCGGCGTTGGTGACCGGGTTGGGCGCGGTGATGTTCACCGGGCCCGATACATCGCTGTCCAAAAGGTGGCAGACGGCGGCGACGGTATCGGTCAGGGAGATCCAGCTCACCCAGCGGTCGGCGGGGCCCAGGCGGCCGCCGAGGCCCAGCTTGAACAGCGGCAGCTGCCGGCGCAGGAACGGACCCTCGGCGGACAGCACGACGCCGGTGCGCAGCAGAACGGTTCGCACGGCGGCCTCGGGTTGGGCCGCCGCCTCCCAACCCCGGCACAACTCGGCCAGGAAGCCCCGGCCCGGTCCGGTGCTCTCGGTCACGACGGTGTCGCCGCGCTCGCTGTAGAAGCCCATCGCCGAGGCGCTGAGAATCACCTCGGGCGGCCGTGACAGCTCGGAGACGGTGGCGGCCAGCAGTGCGGCGCTCCCTATCCGGCTGTCGTGGAGCACCTGTTTGCGAGCCGGCGTCCAGCGCCGGTCGCCGATGCCGGCCCCGGCAAGGTTGATCACCGCTTCGGAGCCCTCCAGGGCGGCACCGTCCAGGGCGCCGGCCGCGGGATCCCAGGGGATCTCGTCGGTGGCCGTGGCGGACCGCCGAACCAGCCGGCGCACGGTGCGGCCCTGCCGGCGCAGTTCGGTGACCAGCGCGCGACCGATGAGGCCGCTCGATCCGGCGATGACGATGTGTCTGCCGCTGGTGTCGTCCACGACGCCTCCCGGGGATCACGCTACGGCGCCGGCCGCCGCTAGCGTCGCCCCGGTGAGCACGAGGATGCTGATCGCCCTGAGCCTGCTGTGCGGGCTGGCAATCCTCGTGGCCTTCGCCTTCCAGTTGCTGATCCGCTGACACCCGCTCCCGGCGCCGAGCGGTCCGCTCGCCAGCCCCCTCCGTTGCACGACTTGGCGGCGTCTCGAGAGGTATCGGACGTGGCCGGGTCTGTTGCTGCCGGGCACTACTGTTGCTAGTGTTGCCAATGGCGAGTGGGCCCGATTGCCTGAACACAGATGTCTCGACGTGCGCGTCTTCTCGCCGCCTGCCTGCTTGTCCTCCTGCTGACGCTCCCTGCCCGCGCCCAGGACTCCGCCGACCATCAGTACCTCCAGGACCGGCTCGCCGGTGACGAGAGCCTGAACCAAGCCCAGGCAGAACTGGAGCAGCTCGGTGTCGAGCAAACCGTTGCCGGTCAGCAGATTGCCGCGCTCCAACTCTCGACCGCCGAACTGGAAAGCGAGCTGGCACGCACGACTGAGTTGGTGGCGCTCTCCGAGACGCGCCTGTCCAACATCGCCGCCCGCCAGGCGCTGACCGTCGAACTCCAGGCGGCGGCCGAGCGGGCACTGCAGAGCGCCGAGGATGCCTACGCCACCCAGCGCCGGCTGGCGACCGAGCGGCTCGTGAACATGTACGTCTACTCGACCGAGCACCGGACGGCGCTGTCGTGGGAGGTGTCCGACGTTCACGACCTGGAGAACCGCCACGTGCTGCTCACGATGGTCGGCGAGCACGACAAGGAGCTGTTGAAGAGCCTCGACGACGCCGTCATCGAGATCGACCGGCGGCGCGACGAACTGGATTCGGCCAAGAGTGCCGTTGACGAACTGGCGCGCCAGGAATCCGAGGCTCTGGCGGGACTCAACGAAACCCGGGCTCGCCAGGCGGAGCTGCACGCCGAGCTGACCAGGCGGATCGGTCAGTTGCACGACGAGATCGACGCGCTCGAGCAGGCCCAGGCAACCGTCGAGGCCATCATGAGCGAGCGGACCGCCGAGATCGAAATCGAGGCGGCCGAGCGCGATCGCCTGCGCCGGATCTGCTTCGACAGGCCGCGCCAACCGCTCGACAGCGACGGCTCCTGGATCGACTGCCCCGGCGTCGGCGTCGTGATCGCGCCGGACG
Organism: Acidimicrobiia bacterium; assembly: GCA_021296415.1. Taxonomy (GTDB): domain Bacteria; phylum Actinomycetota; class Acidimicrobiia; order Acidimicrobiales; family CATQHL01; genus VXNF01. The sequence goes on from JAGWAL010000007.1 coordinate 27,288, forward strand.
CCGTGCGCTGGCCGCTGGTCGACAGGGTCACCTCGGAGTACGGCCCGCGCTGGGGACGCATGCACGAGGGCATCGACATCGGCGGTGCCCTCGGCGCGCCGATCCACGCGGCCGAATCGGGCCGGGTGGGTTTCGCCGGCTGGATCGGCGGCTATGGCAACACGATCATCGTCGACCACGGTGGCGGAATGGCCACGCTCTACGCGCACATGCACGGCTTCGCCACCTCGTTCGGCGAGACGGTGAGCATCGGCCAGGTGCTGGGGTACGTCGGCAACACCGGCTTCTCGCAGGGCCCCCACCTGCACTTCGAGGTCCGCGTCGGCGGGATGCCGGTGAACCCGCGCAAGTACCTGCCCTAGCGGCGTGCCCCCCGGGGGCGGGCGCGGGGCGACAGGTAGGCTGGCGGCGTGACGTCGCACGATCTGATCGTGGTGGGCGGCGGCCCGGCCGGATATGCGTCGGCTCTGTACGCGGCGAGCGCCGGGCTGGATGTGGGCCTGGTGGAGCGCTCCAAGCTGGGCGGCACGTGCCTGCACGTGGGCTGCATTCCCGCCAAGGAACTGCTGGAGACCGCCGCGGTCTACCGGGCCGTGGGCCACGCCGGCGAGTTCGGCGTCGGCACGTCGGCGCCCACGCTGGACATGGGCGTGGCGCAGAACCGCAAGCAGGGCATCATCGACCGCCTCACCGGCGGCCTGGCCAAGCTGCTCGGCAGCCGCAAGGTGACGGTCTACGACGGCGGCGGCGCCCTGGGGACGGAGCGCACCGTCACGGTCACCGGAGGCGCCGAGAGCGTCACCCTGACTGGTCGCAACGTGATCCTGGCCACCGGATCGGTGCCCCGCACCCTTGCCGGGTTCACCGTCGACGGCGAGCGGGTGGTGACCTCCGACGAGTTGCTGTCCATCGAGTCCGTGCCGGCCACCGCCACCGTCATCGGCGGTGGCGCCATCGGCTGCGAGTTCGCCTCGATGCTGTGCGACATGGGCAGCGAGGTGACGCTGCTGGAGGTCCTGCCGCGGCTGCTGGCCGGCGCCGATGCCGACGTGAGCAAGCAAGTCGAGCGATCCTTCAAGCGCCGGGGCATGAACGTGCACACCGGCGTGAGCGTGGCCGGCGCCGAGGTGGCCGGCGAGTCGACCGTCGTACGGTTCGGCGACGGCGACGAGGTGCGCGCCGACCTGGTGGTGCTGAGCGTCGGGCGCCGCCCCGTGACCGAGGGCCTGGGGCTGGACGGCACCGGCGTGGCGATCGACGAGCGCGGCTTCGTGACCGTCGACGAGTACTGCCGCACCGGCGAGGACGGCACCTACGCCGTCGGTGACGTCATCGCCACGCCGCAGCTGGCGCACGTCGGCTTCGCCGAGGGCATCCTGGCGGTGCAGCACCTGCTGGGCGAGCAGCCGGCGCCAATCGACTACGCCAACGTGCCCTGGTGCATCTACTGCAGCCCGGAGGTGGCCTTCGCCGGCCTCAGCGAGCAGCAGGCCGGCGACGCCGGGCTGGACGTGGTGGTCTCCAAGCATCGCTACGCCTCCAACGGCCGAGCGATGATCGTGGGCGACACCGACGGGTTCGTGAAGGTGGTGGCCGAGCGCACAGCCAGCGGGGACGCGGGCCGGTTGCTGGGCGTGCACCTCGTGGGGCCGTGGGCCACCGAGCAACTCGGCCAGGGCTACCTTGCCGTGAACTGGGAAGCCACCGTGGCCGACGTGGCCGGCTTCATCCAGCCGCACCCCACGCTGAGCGAACTGTTCGGCGAGTCCGTGCTGTCGCTGACCGGCCGGTCGCTCCACGGCTAGCGGGAGCACCGGCAAGACCGAGAACACAAGGACGGGCGCAATGGCCGACGTGGTTCTTCCCCAACTGGGCGAGACGGTGACCGAGGGCACGATTATCCGCTGGATCCGCCAGGTCGGCGACGAGGTCCAACGAGACGAGCCGCTCTTCGAGATCTCAACCGACAAGGTGGACTCCGAGGTGCCCTCGCCGGCCGCCGGCGTCCTGACCGAGGTGGTCGTGCCGGAGGGCGAGACGGTGGAGGTGGGCACGCTGCTGGCGATCATCTCCGACAGTGCGGCGGCGCCCGCGCCGGAGCCCGCCGCCGAACCCGCCCCGGCCGCACCCCAACCCGTGCCCGAACCCGCCCCGGTGGCCGCGCCCGATCCTGCGCCGGCACCCGCCGCGGCACCGGCACCACCACCCGCTCCGCCCCCCGCGCTTGCTCCCGCAGCAGAGACGGCGGCACCGGCCATGGCGCCCGCGGACGGCGAGGAGCGATCGCAGCCGCGCCTGCTGTCGCCGGTGGTCCGCAGGCTCGTCAACGAGCACGGCATCGACGTCTCGACCATCGAGGGCAGCGGTGTCGGCGGCCGCATCACCCGGGCGGACGTGGAGCGCATCATCCGCGAGCGCCAGAGCGCCCCTGCGCAGCCCGCGCCCGCGGCGGCCCCCGCCCCGGCCACCGAGGGCGCGCCCGCGCCTGATGCCGGCGAGCCGCTCGTCGTGCCGCTCACCAGCATCCGCAAGACCATCGGCCGGCACATGGTCGCCTCCAAGGCCACGTCGCCGCACGTGCTGACCGCCGTGGAGGTGGACTTCGAGGGCGTCGAGCGGGTGCGCCGGGCGGCGCGGGCGGGCTGGCGCGCGCAGGAGGGCTTCGGCCTCACCTACCTGCCGTTCATCGCTCGAGCCACCTGTGACGCCATCGCCGACTTCCCACACATCAACGCCAGCATCGACGGCACCGACCTCGTGGTGCACCGCAACGTGCACCTGGCCGTTGCCGTCGACCTGGACTTCCAGGGCCTGCTGGCGCCGGTTGTCCGCGACGCCGAGACGAAACGGCTGCGAGCCATCGCCCGCGAGGTCGTCGACCTGGCCGCCCGTGCCCGCCGCAAGGAGCTCTCGGCCTCGGAGGTCACCGGGGGCACGTTCACCATCACCAACCCCGGCCAGTACGGCACCCTGATGCAGTTCCCGATCATCAACCAACCACAGGTGGCCATCCTCTCGACCGACGGCATCCGCCGGCGTCCGGTCGTCGTGACCGGCGAGCAGGGCGACGAGGCCATCGCCATCCACTCGGTCGGCGTGCTGGCGCTGGCGTGGGACCACCGGGCTTTCGACGGGGCCTACGTGGCGGCTTTCCTGGACCGCCTGCGCCACGTCATCCAGACGCGGGACTGGGAAGCCGAGATCGCCTAGTGGCACCCGCCACGGCTGCAACCCGGGCGGCGCCCCCGGCGCGCCCCGCCGCCGGAGCCGCCCGCGGCGAGGTCGTGAAGCCGGCGCACCTTGCGGTCCGCTGGCTCGGCCGGGTCGGCTACGACGAGGCCTGGGCACTGCAGCGAGGCCTGCACGCCCACAGCGCCCGCAATCACCTGCTGCTGCTGGAGCACCCGCACGTCGTCACCATGGGCCATCGCGCCACCGCGGCGCACGTGCTGGTGGATCCCACCGCCGCCGGAGCCGAACTGTGCCGCACCGACAGGGGGGGTGACGTCACCTACCACGGCCCCGGCCAGCTCGTGGGTTACCCGATCCTCACGCTGGGCGGTCCCCGCGCCGGCGGGCTCGGAGCGGCTGCGGCCTACGTGGAGAGCCTCGAGGATCTGCTCATCGAGGTCCTCGCCGACCTGGGGCTGGCGGGGGCGGGAAGGCTCGAGCGTCACCGGGGGGTCTGGCTCGACCCCACCGGGACACGGCCCCGCAAGATCGCGGCCATCGGCGTGCGCGTGCGGCGGGGTCGCACCCTGCACGGGTTCGCCCTGAATGTGGACCCCCGGATCGTGCCGTGCGGGATCCGCGAACACCCGGTCACGTCGATGGCGGCCGAGGGTCTGGCGGTCACGATGCCCGAGGTCGTCGACGCCACGGTGGCACGAGCCGCCCAGCACTGGGGCACAGCCGGGTGGGACCGGGCCGACGTTGCCGCTGCTGGGGGTCGCCGCCCCCTCCTCACGCCACCTGCACCTCCTGTGCCCGAGGGCGCTGTGGAGGCCGCCCTCGCTGCCGGCGAACCCGCGCCCGGAGCCCTCCGGCCGGTGACGATCCCCGTGGCCGGTTCATCCCCGGCGCTGCAGGTTCCCGTCGCAGGCGAGCGGAAGCCGTCCTGGATGCGCGTGGTGGCTCGAACCGGGCCGGAGTTCCGGCGGATCAAGTCGGTCATGGCGGACCTCGACTTGGTCACGGTCTGCGAGGAGGCCGGCTGCCCGAACATCTACGAGTGCTGGGAGCAGGGGACGGCCACGTTCATGCTGGGCGGCGAGCGCTGCACCCGGGCCTACACCCGCCGGCCCGAACCCCTTGACGCCACCGAACCCGAGCGGGTCGCCGCCGCGGTGGCCCGCATGGGTCTCGAGCATGCCGTTGTCACCGCCGTGGCCCGCGACGACGTGGCCGACGGGGGCGCGGCGCACTTCGCGGCCTGCATCCGGGCGATCCGGCGCCTTTGCCCGTCGGTGACCGTCGAGGTCCTCATCCCGGACTGCAAGGGTGACCCCGCGGCGCTCTCGGTGATCTTCGACGAGCGCCCCGACGTGCTGAACCACAACATCGAGACCGTGGCCCGGCTGCAGCGGCTGGTGCGCCCCTCCGCGGGTTACGCCCGCAGCCTGGCGGTGCTGGCGAGGGCCTCCGACAGCGGTCTGGTGACCAAGTCCTCGATCATGGTGGGGCTGGGCGAGACGGCCGACGAGGTGGCCGAGGCGCTGGGCGACCTGGCGGGGGTCGGTTGCGACATCGTCACCATCGGGCAGTACCTGCGCCCCTCCAGTGCCCACCTGCCCGTGGAGCGATGGTGGCCCCCGGAGGATTTCGAGGCGCTGGCCCGGATCGGCAGGGAGTTGGGCATCGGGCATGTCGAGTCGAGTCCGCTGACGCGCTCGAGCTACCACGCCGCCGGCGCGGCCCGCTCGGTCGGCGCGGCCGCCGGCAGTGCCTGAGGCGTCGGCGGGAGCGGGTAGTCCCACACGGCTGCCGGCCCTGCCGTGAGCGAGGTTCACGCCGCGACCGTCCTGCTGCAGTGGGCGGCCGGCGGGCTGCTCTTCGGATACGTCACCACCCGCCGGCGCGAGGTCGGCCCCGGTTACGGGTGGCTGCTGAGGTCGCTTTACGCAGCCCTGGCGGCAATGGCGGGCATCATCGGCGCCGCCGCGGGCTTCCGCCCCGTTCGGGACGTGGCCGCTCTCGCCGCTGCCGCTGCGGCCGTCGCCGTCCTCGTCGTGTCGGTCCGCCGCCGCGCCTCGACGGAGTCCGCGCAGCAGAGCGACGCCCTGCGGCGCCGCAGGAGGGTGGCGACGATGCTCGGCCGCCCGGCCCCGGCAGCCGAATCGCCCGGCGGTTCCGGATTCCCGCCGACGCTGGACCTCGCGGCCCCGCTGGTGGCGTTCGCGGGTGTGGTCGCCGGGGGTGTGGTGGCGGGCGGGCCGCTGGGGCTGTCGGTGGCCCGGGTGGTCATCGGCGCGCTCTTCTTCGGTGCGGTCTCCGACGCCATGCTGCTGGGACACTGGTATCTCGTGCAGCCCGGGTTGCGCCGTGCGCCGCTGGTGCAGCTGGTGCGCTGGAGCATGGCAATCTGGGTGGCCGAGACGGTGGTGTTGCTGTGGCCCACCGGGGTGGCCTCGATCCTCAGCGGCGCCGTCGACGACAACTTCGGCGGCCTGCTGGGCTGGTACTGGGTGATGTGCGCAGCCGCGAGCGCGGTGCTGCTGGGCGCCACCGAGGCGGCGCTGCGGATCCGGCGCTATGCCGCGGTGATGGCCGGCACCGGCCTGCTGTACCTGGCCATCATGACCGTCTTCGGGATGGACCTCATCGCGCGGGTGTCGCTGCGCCCCTGAGGCGAGCGACGTCGCGGGCGAGGCGGCTCAGTGCCTCCACCCGAGCATCGGGAGGCGCCGAGCGGCGGCGCAGCATGACGAGCGGACGATGCGCCACGGCTTCGCCGGTCACGTCGACGAGGTCGGGATCCCTGCCGCCGACGGCCTCCGGCAGCACCGTCCACGCCGGCCCGACGGCCGCCACCTGGCGCAGCACGTCGGGGTTCTGTGAGGTGAGTGTCACGATCGGCTCGATCCCGCGATCCGCGAGGCCGGCATCGATCAGAGCCCGGGTGCGTGAGCCCTCGGGCGGGAGTGCCCACTCGGCGCCCGAGGGATCGCCATCGACGGTTCCCGCGCCGCGGCGCGCATAGATGCGCAGCTCCTCTGTGCCGAGTTCCTCGCCGATCAAGCCGGGCACCGATGGCCCGACGGCGAAGACGAGGTCGAGTTCGTAGCGCAGCAACCGGTCGCAGAGCGCAGACGTGGAATCCACCACGAGCCGCATCTCGACGGTGGGATGCGCCTCGCGGAAAATCGTCAGCGCGTCGGGCAGCAGGTAGAGCGTGGCCGCATCGATGAGGCCGATCCGGAGCTCTCCGCCCTCGCCGTGGTGGTGCGCCTGGATCCAGGCATCCAGCTCCCTGGCGCGTCCCAGTACCTCCGCGGCGAAGTCGCCCACCCTTCGCCCGGCTTCCGTGAGGCGTCGCCGGCGCCCGTCCTGCTCGAACAGCACCACTCCGAGCCGCTGCTCGAGTTGCGAGAGACTCTGCGACAGGGCTGGCTGGCTGATGCCGAACTCCTCGGCGGCCTCGGTGAAGGAGGAAAGCTCCGCCACCTTCTGCAGGTAGGCGAGGGAGCGTGTGCTGACGTTCACGGGCATCCGAGGATCCCCGGTGCGAGCAGTTGGGCGATCGCTCGGATGTCGCCGCTGGTGGCGTGCGACCATACACGCGAGCATATAGGTGATTGCCTATTGATCCAGTTGCAAGGTTCCAGAAATCTAATATATTGGGGCCCCGACATGAGCGAGCAGGCATCGCGAGCCCGCAATTGCGGGGTTCGGGGAGCCGCATCAGTAACCCAGCCGCATCCGTCCCGCGAGAGCGGTGACCGGTGCCGGGAGGAAAACATGAGAGCGATCAACGTGGCAATAGCGGGCGTCGGCAACTGCGCCTCGTCACTCGTGCAGGGAGTCGAGTACTACAGCAAGGCCGGCGCGGAGGAGGAGATCCCCGGCCTGATGCACCCGGTGCTCGGTGGGTACGGCATCGGGGACGTGCGTTTCAGCGCCGCCTTCGACGTTGATCAGGACAAGGTAGGCGAGGATCTCTCCAAGGCCATCGGGAAGGGCCAGAACAACACGGTGGCCTTCTGTGACGTGCCGGCGGCAGGCGTGACCGTGCAGCGAGGCCCCACCCTGGACGGCATCGGGCGCTACCTCGCCGACGTCGTGGTCGAGTCGCCCGAAACCCCGGTGGACGTGGCCCGCGTGCTGCGCGAGACCGGCACCGATGTGCTCGTCTCCTACCTGCCCGTGGGGTCCGAGCAGGCGGCACGCTGGTATGCCGAGCAGGCCCTCGAGGCCGGCTGCGCGCTGGTCAACTGCATGCCGGTCTTCATCGCCGGGGACGAGTCCTGGGCGGAGCGATTCCGGCGCCAGGGCGTGCCGATCGTGGGCGACGACATCAAGTCCCAGGTCGGGGCGACCATCGTCCACCGCAACCTCGTGCGGCTCTTCCAGGACCGCGGCGTCCGGGTCGACCGGACGTACCAGCTCAACTTCGGCGGCAACACCGACTTCCTGAACATGCTGGAGCGCGACCGGCTGGAGTCCAAGAAGGTCTCCAAGACCCAGGCGGTGACCAGCCAACTCGAGGCCGAACTGGCGGGCTCGGACGTTCACGTGGGCCCCTCCGATCACGTGCCCTGGCTGGAGGATCGCAAGTGGTGCCACATCCGCATCGAGGGGACGACGTTCGGTGACGTCCCGCTGAACGTCGAGTTGAAGTTGGAGGTGTGGGACAGCCCCAACTCCGCCGGCGTGGTCATCGACGCCATCCGCTGCGCCCGGCTGGGCCTCGACCGGGGCATCGGCGGGCCGCTCTACGAGACGTCCGCCTACTTCATGAAGTCGCCGCCGCGCCAGATGCGCGACGAGGACGCCCGCAAGGCCCTCGAGGACTTCATCGCCGGTTCGTAGTCGCCCGGTCGCGGGTCCTTGGCTGTCCGGTCGGGGCGCCGGTGGCCGTCGTCGGGAGCGTCTGGCGAAATCGCTCCGCCGGCCGGCCCCCGGCCCCCCGCCCTCGCGGGTCCTTGGCTGTCCGGTCGGGGCGCCGGTGGCCGTCGTCGGGAGCGTCTGGCGAAATCGCTCCGCCAGTCGGCCCCCGGCCCCCCGCCCTCGGGTGTCCTTGGCTGCCCTCGGGTGTGTGGACGCGGCGCTAGCGTGAGTCGGCGCCTGCGTCCCTGATTCCCCGACAGAGGAGGAGCACCGTGGCCATTTCCGTGACCCTTGCCCGAACCGTTCCCGCCGGTGCCGATGTGACCGCGCTCGCCGTCTGTTCCGACCAACTCGACACCGAGCCCGGTGGCCTGGACTGGGGGCTGTTGCGCGGCCTGGGCTTCGAGGGGAAGGCGGGCCAGGTGCAACTGGTGTCGGGACCCGAGGGCCGTGCCGTGGCAGTCGTCGGGATGGGCCCCGCCGCGGACCTCGCACCGGCGGTGATTCGACGCTGCTCGGCAGCGCTGGCAAGGCTGGTGCGCCGGCATCGCTGGCTGGCCTCGTCGCTCCTCGACGCCGTTGCCGAGGACGGTGACCTCGCCGCCGCAGCGCAGGCCCACGCCGAGGGGATCCTGCTGGGTGCCTACGGTTACGACGCCTACAAGAGCGATCCCGAGCCCAACTCCCTGCGAAAGCTATCGGTCGTCGGCAGCGGGCGGGAAGTGCGCGACGCGCTGAAGCTCGGCACAGCCGTGGCCGGGGCGGTTTGCTTCGCGCGGGATCTCGTGAACGAGCCAGGCGGGTCGCTGACCCCGGAGAAGCTCGCCGCGGCGGCCCGGGCGCTGGCGTCGGGCGACGACGGCACCGACGGCGCCCCACTGGAGATACAGGTCTGGGAGAAGGAAGAGATCGTCGAGGCCGGCCTGGGTGGGCTACTGGGGGTCAACCGGGGATCCACGCAGGCTCCCCGATTCGTCGAGATCACCTGGCGGCCGCCCACGGGCAGCGAGGGGTTCCTGGCCCTCGTGGGCAAGGGAATCACGTTCGACTCCGGGGGCCTGTCCATCAAGCCCGCCACCGGCATGGAGACCATGAAGATCGACATGAGCGGCGCCGCCGCGGTTCTCGGGGCCATGCGGGTGGTCAAGGTGCTGGCGCCGCCGATCCGGGTGACCGGCTACATCCCCATCACGGACAACATGCTGGGTGGCGACGCCTCGCGGCCCGGCGACATCCTCACCATCCGCAACGGCAAGACGGTGGAAGTGCTCAACACCGACGCCGAGGGGCGGCTGATACTCGCCGACGCGCTGTCGCTGGCCAGCGAGGCGGAGCCGGACGCCATCGTGGATCTCGCCACCCTGACGGGGGCGTGCATGGTGGCGCTCGGCACCAAGGTGGCCGGGCTCATGGGCAACAACCAGGGTTGGGTCGACGCCGTGGAGGCGGCGGCGGACCGGGCCGGCGAGCGGGTCTGGCACCTGCCGCTCCCGGCGGACTACCGCAAGCAGCTCGACTCCCCGGTTGCCGACCTCAAGAACATCGGCAACCGCTGGGGCGGCACGCTCACCGCCGCACTGTTCCTGCAGGAGTTCGTGGCCGAGGGCATTCCCTGGGCCCATCTGGACATCGCCGGCCCGGCCTGGACCGACAGCGTCGACGGGGAGGCCGCCAAGGGCGGCACCGGCTTCGGCGTGCGGCTGCTCGTGGATCTGATCAGGAACTTCTCGCCGCCCGGCGACTGATCGAGCCCCACGCGCCGGCTCAGCCGCCGGCGGCAGCGTCCTCGCGAGCCTCGGGGTGCGCGGTCCGCTCGCCCTGGGACCGAAGCAGTCCTTCCATCCGGTCGAGGCGGGGAATGATCTCGGACCGCAACCAGACGAGACTGCCGCAGACGAGCATTCCCACGACACCGATGAGGGCGGCGCTGGTGGCATCCATCGCAGTCAGTCTGGCGCGCCGGCGCTGTCACCGCCCGCCACGCCGACGCCCGTTGCGCCATCAACGGCCGCCTGGGCCCGGGTGTGCTTCTCCGTGGCCCAGTGGGTGGCCTCGAACGCCACGGCGGGATGGAACTGCCACGCGTGCAACTGCCGTTCCACCGAGTCGGGCTCGTCACCGCACGCCAGCAGAGCCATGGCCAGGTGCCGGGCGCGGACCGGCACGTCGACGTCGGTCGGATCGGGACTCTGGCGCCTCAGCCACAGTTCGTGCGCGGCGCGCAGGCGGGGAGGCAGGCGTTCGGCCATGCGGGAGGTCAGGTCGGGCAGGCGGGTCCGCACGAAGAGGGTGTTGTGGCGACCGCGCTGCATGAGCCCGAAGCGGCAACAGCGTTCGAATGCCCGATCGAAGGCGGCCTGGAGTGCCTGCCGGCTTCCCAGGCCGATCTCGCTGGCGATCTCCCCCGTGTTCACGGAAAACCCGTCGGGCTCCTCCTCCAGACGCATCGCCAGCCGGCGGATCAGCCACGTGGATGACGGCCCCAGCACGCCCAGCCAGAAGAGTTCCACGTAGGGCGAGCGCGGGTGGTGCCCGCGCCGCGCCTCAGTGGAGAGATCGATCCACGACTCCAACCACAGTTCCCGAGCGCCGTTCGATCCGCGCGCGGCGTATCGAGGGGACCCCTCATCCATGTCCGGAGAGCGTTGCGAGCCTGTGCGCGCCGGTGAGGGCGCACTGTCGGCGGCGGGTTTGTCGACGATCAGTGGGGTCTGCATGGCAATGGCTCCTGCGCGTGTGCTGTACGTGGGATGCCGTCGGCATCGAGGGTGGTTCATCACCAGATTAAGGGTGAATTAAGGAGAATTAATAGACCATCACAACATACTTGTCAACACCCTGCAGTCTGATGATGATGTCCCCCGGCACCCGCCGGCTTCGATCGGCCAGGGGGGTGCTCAGCTGAAGGAGGCGTAGCAGGCGCGCTCGATGCTGTCGAAGAGTCCGAACGAGCGCGGGTCGCCGAACGGGAACTGCTGGCTGATGTAGGTCCCGGCCACCTGGTTCTGCATGTCGATCCAGTAGTACGAGTTGGCCAGTCCGGCCCACATGAGACCGCCCGCGGGCCTCCCGGTTGGCAATGGCTCCTCGTTGATCTGGAAGGTCAGACCCCAGGACTTCTCGACGCCGGGGTAGAACTCCACGTCACCGGCGACGCCGGGTATCGCTGCGGGCAGCGGCACCACCCGCAACGTTCCCATGTTGTTCACGACCATCCGGTCGACCGTCTCCGGGCGCAACACCTGCACCCCGCCGCGGGTGCCGCGTCCCAGGATCATCTGCAGGAAGCGGCAGTAGTCCTCCACCGTGCTGTAGAGCCCGGCGCCGCCCAACTGCACCTCGGGTTCCTGGTCCATCTCGAACTCCAGGGCACTCAGGGCACCGTCGCCGCCGCGGACGTGGACTGCGGCCAGCCTGGCCCGCATGTCGTCGCTGATCCCGAACGCGGTGGAATCCATGCCCAAGGGGTCCAGGAGGTGTTGCCGCAAGTAGTCGCCGAGTCGCATCCCCGATGCCGCCTCGACCACCAGCCCGACGTGGTCGATGCTCGTGCCGTAGAGCCATTGCTCGCCGGGATCGTGGAGCGCCGGGGCGTCCAGCGCGGCCCGCCGGCAGGTCCTGATCGTGGGCGTACCGGTCACCCGGTGGTAGTGCAGGAGGTTGTCGCTCCAGATCTCGTAGCCGAATCCGGCCGTATGGGTCAGCAACTGGCGGAGCGTGATCGGAGTCCGCGCCGGGCGAACCAGCGGGCCGCCCTCCTCGTCGAAGGCCTCGAGCACGCCGACAGTGCCCAGATGCTCCAAGATCTCCGCAGCGGGCGTGTCGAGGTGGAGTTGACCGCGCTCGACGAGTTGCATCGCGGCCGCACCGGTCACCGCCTTGGTCATGGAGGCGATCCAGCAGACCGTGTCGGTGGTCATCGGCCCGGCGGCCTCGTCGCGCCGGGATCGCACACCGGCTGCCGCAGAGCAGAGCACCTCGTCCCCGGAGACGATCTCGGCCACCGCCCCGGCCACGTCACCGCGCGCCGCACCGCCGTCGAGGATCGCCTGGATCGAGCGCTGCAGTGTGATCGGGACCTCCCTTCGCGGGCCCTGCTCGGGTGCCCGGCGCGGTTCGACCTGCCCATTGTGGTTGACGGGGCGCTGGGACGGGGGTCGGCAGGACTGCGCGGCGCCGCGTCGGGTTAGGGTCACGGCCGGGAGGGAAGCCGTGACGAGCGTCGACGAGCAGCTGGCCGAAGAGATCGGCCGGGCCGGCAATCTGGTGGACCGGGCCGAGCGCATCGTCGTGCTGACGGGCGCCGGCATCTCCACCGACTCCGGCATCCCGGACTTCCGCGGTCCGCAGGGGGTGTGGACCCGCAACCCGGCCGCCGAGGCGAAGGCCCACATCACCAACTACGTGAACGACCCGGAGGTGCGCAGGGAGGTCTGGCGCCAGCGGCTGGCCGAGAACAGCGTCGAGCGGCCGCGTCCCAACGCCGGCCACCGGGCGATCGTCACCCTGGAGCGGCGCGAGAAGCTGCACACGCTGATCACGCAGAACGTGGACGGCCTGCACGCCGAGGCCGGCACCTCGCCGGGGAGGCTCGTGGAGATCCACGGCACGCGGCGGCGGGTCAAGTGCCTGGCTTGCGGTGAGGAGTGGCCCATGTCGCATGCCGTCGAGCGGCTGCTGGCCGGCGAGGAGGACCCTCGCTGCCGGTCCTGCGGGGGCCTGCTGAAGTCGGCGACCGTCTCCTTCGGCCAGAACCTCGTCACCGCCGATGTTCTGCGTGCCTCGGAGGCGGCCACCGCCTGCGACCTCATGCTGGCGGTGGGGAGCACCCTGCAGGTCTATCCGATCGCCCAAGTGGTGCCGGTGGCTCGGTCGGCGGGCGCCGCCCTCATCATCCTGAACCGCGATCCCACGCCCTTCGACGACATCGCCGACGTGGTGCTGCGCGGCTCCATCAGCGATGTGCTGCCAATGGTGGTGCGCGAGCCCGGATCCGGTTCCTGAGCCGCGAACCGGGCGCCGGCGGGCCCGGCGCCGAATCCTGACCAACTTGGTAGACTTTTCGAGGCGGGGGAACCGGCCGCCGGAGGACGGGCGGCGCCCCGTACCCGAACATCCGGATCGAGGGCGTTCGACCGTGCGGGGCGGCGACCCGGACGGCCGGCGACAGCACCCCTGCGAGACCAACCGAACCGCCCAGCGGACTTGCCCAAGGAGCCGAAGCGATGCCCACGTTCCGTGACATCCTCATCGCCGCCAAATCCCGGATCACCGAGATCGACACCGCCACCGGCGCGAGCCTGCGTGATGCCGGAGCGGCCTTCCTCGACGTGCGCGAGCCCGACGAGGTGGAGCAGGGTGCCATCCCGGGAGCCATCCACATCCCGCGCGGCCACCTCGAGGCGAACATCGAGAACCGCCTCCCGGGCCGCGAGACGCCTCTCGTGGTGTTCTGTGCAGGCGGCGTGCGCTCGGCGTTCGCTGCCGAGACGCTGCAGACGCTCGGCTACACGAACGTCGCCTCCATGGACGGCGGCTTCAACAAGTGGAAGGACGAGGGCCGCCCCTGGGCCGTGCCGCGGGTGCTGACCCCCGAGCAGCGCAACCGCTACCACCGGCACCTGCTGTTGCCGGAGGTCGGCGAGGAGGGCCAGATGCGCCTGTTGGATGCCCGCATCCTGTGCCTCGGCGCGGGCGGTCTCGGCTCGCCCGCGGCGCTGTACCTGGCCGCCGCCGGCGTGGGAACGCTCGGCGTCGTGGACATGGACGTCGTCGACGCCTCGAACCTGCAGCGCCAGATCCTGCACAACGTCGACCGCGTGGGCGAGCGCAAGGTCGACTCGGCCAAGAAGACGCTCACGGCTCTCAACCCCGACGTGAACGTGGTCACGCACGACGTTCGCCTCGGGGCGGACAACATCCTGCAGGTCATCGACGGCTACGACGTGATCGTGGACGGCGCCGACAACTTCCCGGTGCGGTACATGCTGAACGATGCCTCGGTGAAGCTGGGCATTCCCGTCGTGCACGGCTCCATCTTCCGTTTCGAGGGGATGGTCACGGTGTTCGATCCCCGTGGTGGGCCGACCTACCGGGATCTGGTTCCCGAGCCGCCTCCGGCCGAGATGGCGCCGAGTTGCGCCGAGGCCGGGGTGCTGGGCGTGCTGCCCGGGATCGTCGGCTCGATCCAGGCGCTCGAGGCGATCAAGATCGTGCTGGGCTACGGCGACGTGCTGGCGGGCCGGTTGCTGACCTTCGATGCGGGTGAGATGAGCTTCCGCGAGTACCGGGTGCGGCAGGATCCCGCCAACGAGATCACCTGGGAGAACCGGGACCGGATCCGCGTCGTCGAGCTCGACGGCCTCTGCGGGCCGGCACCGCTGGAGGCCCCGGCCGGCGGTTGACGCAGCTGCGGGCCGGCGCGACCGGCCGCCGATAATCCCTACCAGACGTCGGCGACGTCGGGGGAGGCCGCCTCGGCCAGGTCACGCCGTCGGCGGGTCACCACCAGCAGTGCCGCGATCAGCACCAGGCCGACACCCGCCAGGACGACGACCGCGGTGTCGTTCGTCACCGAGTCCTGCCACGAGCGGATACGACCGGGCGCCGGCTCCGCCGGGGTCGCCGGCGGGGCCGGCGTCGACGCTGCCGCAGAGGACTCGGCCGGCGCAGCGCCGGCGGTGCCCGCCGGTGGAACCGTCGCTTCCGTCGGTGCCGGTTCGCCCTGGTCGCCACCGGCCGGTGCGACGGCGTGACTCGGGGTGGCCTGGGCGGACATCGGCGAAGCCGACGCCCCCGCCTCGTTGTTGGCGAGGATCGTGATCGTGTAGCCGGCGCCGCCGATGAGATCCTCGATGGTGTGGCTGGTGTGGGTCGTGTCGACGGAGGTGACCGTGCCGTCCGGTGCCACCCAGGTGAGGGTGTAGGACACCACCGGCAGCCCGCCGTCATCGGTCGGCGGTTGCCAGGAGACCAGCAGCGATTCGTGGCCGATGGCGATCTCGGCATAGGCGAGGGGGCCGGGCGGGCGCGCCGGCGTGGCTCGCACCGGGTCGGCCGTGACCGAGGTGCCGACCTCGTTGGTGGCCGACACGGTGATGCCGTACGTGGCGCCGTTGGTGACCCCCTCGATGGTGTGGCTCGTCCCGGTGGTGTTGGCCGAGTTGGTCGTGCCGTCCGGTGCCACCCACAGCAAGGTGTAGCCGGTGACTCCCAGTCCACCGTCGCTGGCCGGCGGATCCCACGCCACGTGGATCCGTGAGTCGTCGCGGCTGGTTCGCACCGCCACGGGAGCACCGGGAATGTGGGCCGGCGTCCCGCTGGCGGGTGCGCTGGCCGGCGAGGTGCCGATCTCGTTGTCGGCGCTGACGGTGAAGGTGTAGGTGGTGCCGTTGGCGAGACGCTCGAACGTGTGGCTGGTCTGTGGGATGCGCGCCGAGGCGGTCGTTCCGTCGGGTGCCGTCCAGGTGACGGTGTAGGACTGGACGGGACGGCCCCCGTCGCTCGTCGGGGGCTGCCAGGTGAGGTCGACCCGGCCGTCGCCGCGGTCGACGGTGAGGTTGGCGGGCGCGCTGGGTGCCGCAGCGGGGGTTGCGGACGCCTGGCTGCTGGCCGGCGAGGTTCCGGCCTCGTTGGTGGCGGTCACGGTGATGGTGTAGGTGGCGCCGTTGAGGAGGTTCTGCAGCGTGTAACGCGTGTCGCTGGTCTCGATGGTTCCGCTGGCGCCGGTGGAGGAGACCCAGGTGATGGTGTAGGACGTGACCTCCAGGCCGCCGTCGTTGTCCGGCGGTTGCCACGAGGCCTCGATCCGACCGTCGCCGCGAACGGTCGTCACCTCACGCGGCGCACCGGGCGCCGTCCCGGGCCGGCGACTGGCGGGCTCGCTGGGGCTCGACGTGCCGACGCGGTTGGTGGCGGTCACGGTCACGGTGTACGCCGCCCCGTTGGTCAGGCCGGTGAGGGTGAGTTGCGTTCCCTGCGCCGAGGAGGAGTGCGCGGCACCGTCGGGTCCGGTCCAGCGCACCGTGTAGGACTCCACGGCCAGCCCGCCGTCGTTCGCCGGTGGCGACCAGGAGACCTCCAGGCGACCGTCGCCGCGCTGCAGTCGCACCTCCCGCGGCTGGGTCGGCGCTCCGAGGGGTGTGGCGCTGGCGCTGACCGCCGGTGAGGTGCCGCTGGCGTTGGAGGCCGTGACGCTGATGGTGTAGGCGGCACCGTTGACGAGGTTGCGCAGGGTATGGGTGGTGCCGGTTGTGGGAACGCTGCCGGAGACGCCCGTGGACGAGACCCAGGTGAGCGTGTAGCCCGTGATCAGGCTGCCGCCGTTGTCGGCCGGTGGCAGCCAGGTGACGACGATCTCGCCCGGTCCGGGCGCCACGGAGATCGACTGCGGCCCGTTCGGCGCTGCTCCGAGCGGTGAGGCGGTGGTGGTGACCGCCGGTGAGGTGCCGCCGGCGTTGGAGGCCGTGATGCTGATGGTGTAGGTGGCGCCGTTGGCGAGGTTGCGCAGCGTGCGGTTGGTGTCGGTCGTGGGGATGGTGCCGGAGGCGCCGGTGGAGGAGACCCAGGTTAGGGTGTAGCCCGTGATCGGGCTGCCGCCGTGATCGGCCGGTGGCAGCCAGCTGACGACGATCTCCGTGGGTCCGGGCGACGCGGAGATCGAGCGCGGCGCGCCGGGCGGATCGCCGGCCGGGGGCAGCGGCGTGCTGACGGGGTCGCCGAATTCGGGAGGCAGGGAACCGCTCTCCCCGAAGACGAACTTGGTCGACAGGAGATGTCCGCCGCGGCCGGAGGCGTTCGGTAGCGGCCCCCAGCCCTCGGATTCGGCTCCCTTGTTGACCACGAAGACGAAGCGCTGGCCGGACACCGACTTGGTTCCCGCCGAGCCGGTCAGGCGCACCGTCGCCCGGTCGATGCGCCCCGAGACGCTGATGTTGCCGGTCACGTCGATGCGCCGGAGCGTGCCGACGTTGGTGTCGCCGGCGCGTGCGAGCCACCGGCTGAGGGCGTCGACGCTGTAGGTACGCGTCCACGGGGTGTAGGGATCGCCGGACGTGTAGGGGTCCGCTGCGGCCACCAGGTAGGGAAGCTGCTCGTTGAAGGCGTATCCGCTGTTCTCGGTGTACCCACCACCGGAGGTCGTGAACAGCGTGAGCGCCGGCTGACCACCGTAGGTGAGAATCTGGCCGGCGGTGTCGGCGACGGCCTGTAGCCAGGGCCCGTTCCTGGCCGACTGCTCCCGTGTGTTGCCAGTGTAGACCTGGCTCTGGGTGTCGTCGTAGAGGTCGAACGGGACGTTCCAGGTGTCGCTGCCGCGGTTCTCGCGTGCCACGTGCAGTGCGTAGGTGCGCGAGGCGATCGCCTGTGCTCGGAGAGCCTCCACCGGCCAGTCGGGCGGCACCTCGGCCACGCCGCGGAGGTAGTGCTCCAGATCCAGATTCGTGAGCACGATGCGGTACCACGAGTTCCCCGAGAACTTGGTGAGGGTGACCTGGCCGTGCGAGTAGGAGTGGCGCGTGGCCGAGGATTCCACCGCCACACCGTCGGCCGTCCGGATCTGCAGGACGTTGCCGCTGCAGATCGGTCCTCCGCAAAGAGACGACCCGCCGCTCGCCGTCACCGCCCAGCCGTTGCCCTCGCGCTCGACGCTGAACAGCCCGGTCTCGGGGGCGCTGTAGACGGTGGTGCCGTCCAAGACGAGCTCGAACGGACCGCGTGGCCGGAACCGGCTGCGACTGGCCGCGGCCAGGTAGACCCGCAGGTCGTCCAGATGCCATCCGCCCGTGAGCACGGTGCCGGGGTAGTAGAAGCCCAGGATGCCGCTGGCCGTCTGCCCGGCGGCGGTCCGGGCCCGCAGCGACTGGTGGCTGATGCCGACCCCATGCCCCCATCCGGCGCCGCTGAAGGTCACGTCGTCGCCGGAGTTGAGGTTCGGCGTGCTGAAGCCGGCGCTCTGCGCGGCGACGGGTGGCAAGGCGGGAAGGCTCCACAGCGTCGCGCCGACCACGCCCAACACCGTGATCGTGGCGGCAAGCCGGCGCGTGACCGTTCCGGGACCCCTGGACAGCAACGCGAGTCCCCGAGGGGAGGGGTCAGCGGTGAACCCGGCGCGCCGGGCCACGCGTGGCCCGATGGAACGCAACCGGTGGAACCGCCTCGCGGCGAGGGAACGCCGAACACACCTCATGTGCCGGCGACGAGGTCTCATGGAGAGTTGTATCCGAAGTCGTCACCACCCCTTGCCATTGACATCATCGCCCACATTCGCCACTTTTGCAACAGATTTGACCCTTGCCGGCCGGCCGAAGCCGATCCCGCGCCGCTGATCCCCGTCCCTCCGATGCGCCCGAGCGGGAGCGGCGGCCGCCGGGAAGTACACTCCGCCCGTGTCAGTCGCTCTCATCACCGGCGTGACGGGCCAGGACGGCTCCTACCTCGCCGAGTTCCTCCTGGACAAGGGGTACGAGGTGCACGGCACCACGAGGCGTACCTCCCTCGACAACACTGAGCGGCTCCGGGGCATCCTCGGCGATCCCGCGCTGGCCGAGCGCTTCCGGCTGCACACCTCGGACGTCACCGACGGGAACTCGCTCGTCCGCCTGCTCGAGGCGACCCGGCCCGACGAGATCTACAACCTGGCCGCCCAGACCCACGTGGCGGTGTCCTTCGAGGTGCCCGAGCAGACGATGCAGACGACGGGGCTGGGTCCGTTGCGCCTCCTCGAAGGTCTGCGCTCACTCGGGTCCACCGCCCGCTTCTACCAGGCGTCCTCGTCGGAGATGTTCGGCTCGGCGCCGGTCCCGCAGAACGAGAACTCGCCTCTGCGGCCGCGGTCACCGTACGGATGCGCCAAGGCGCTCGGGCACTGCCTCACCAGCAGTTACCGCGAGGCGTACGGGCTGTTCGCCGTGAGCGGCATCCTCTTCAACCATGAGAGCCCCCGGCGCGGCGAGACCTTCGTGACACGCAAGATCACCCGGGGGGTGGCGGCCATCCTGGCCGGCCGGACCGACGAGTTGCGTCTGGGGAACCTCGATGCCCACCGTGACTGGGGTTTCGCCGGCGACTACGTCGAGGCGATGTGGCTGATGCTGCAGCAGGACGAGCCGGAGGACTTCGTGGTGGGCACCGGGGTGGCCCACTCGGTGCGGGAGTTCTGCGAGTTGGCGTTCCGCCAGGCCGGTCTGCACTGGGAGGATCACGTCCGGACCGAT
Source organism: Acidimicrobiia bacterium (assembly GCA_021296415.1). Classification (GTDB taxonomy): domain Bacteria; phylum Actinomycetota; class Acidimicrobiia; order Acidimicrobiales; family CATQHL01; genus VXNF01. Next base: position 46,547 of record JAGWAL010000007.1, read on the forward strand.
ACCCGCTTCGTCCGCCCGGCCGAGTTGCATCACCTGGTGGCCGACCCCACGAAGGCGAAGCGAGACCTCAGCTGGAAGCCCAAGGTCGACTTCGAGGGCCTCGTGTCGATGATGCTCGAGGCCGATATCCGGCCGGTCACCGGGGATCGCTAGTCTGATCACGTGCGGGCGCGCCGATTCTGCATCGTGGGTGGCGGCCCGGCCGGCAACTCTTGCGCGTCCGTGGCTGCTCGTCTGGGAGCCGACGTCACCCTGATCGAGAAGGACATTCTCGGCGGCGCCGCCAACCTGTGGGACTGCATCCCCTCCAAGGCCATGATCGCTGCGGGTGGCGTGATGTCCTTCGTCTCCCGCGCCACCGGCATGGGCCTCGATCCCGTCACCCCCACCATGGACCTCGACGGGCTGCGGGAGTACATCGAGTCCACCCAGACGCGGCTGCACGAGTCGCTGAACCAGATCCTGACGAGTCAGGGGGTGGAGATCATCAGCGGCACCGGGACGCTCGTGGGCCCGCACGAGGTGGTCGCCGAGACGGCCGACGGCCGGCGGGAGATCACAGCCGACGTGATCGTCCTCTCCACCGGCAGCCGCCCGCGTGTGCCGGACTGGTGCGCGCCCGACGGCCGGCGCGTGCTCACCACCCGCCAGGCCTACCCGCCCCCGGAGGTGCCCCAGCACCTGGTGATTATCGGCTCGGGCGTGACCGGTGTGGAGTTCGTCCACATGTTCAAGAGCTTCGGCAGCGACGTGACCCTCATCGTGAGTCGCCAGCAGGTCCTGCCGGGGAAGGATCCCGAGGTCGCCGCCCTGCTGGAGGAGAGCTTCCTCACCCGCAAGGTGAACCTCTACAAGGGAGCGCGGGCCAGTGCCGTTGATGTCGACGACGACGGCGTGGCCGTGCGGTGCAACGACGGTCGCGTCGCCACCGGCACGCACGCTCTGCTGGCCGTCGGCGCGATCCCGAACTCCGAGCACCTGGGCTTGGCGGCGGCAGGCGTCGAGTCCCAGGACGGTTACGTGACCATCGACCACAACTGCCGCAGTTCGGTCCCGCACATCTACGCCGCCGGCGACCTCAGCGGCAAGGCTCTGCTCTCGTCGGTGGCGGCGATGCAGGGACGCAAGATCGCCGAGCACGCCATGGGCCTGCACCAGAACCGCCCGCACCGCCACATCGACTACAGCCAGGCCGCATCGGCGGTGTTCACCGAGCCCGAGATCGCCGAGGTGGGTCTCACGGAGGCCGACGCCACCGGGCGGAAGATCAGGGTCACGAAGATGCCGTTCTCGGTGACGCCGAAGGCGCTCATCAACAACGACCCGCGAGGCTTCCTGAAGCTGGTCTCCGATCCCGCCACCGGCGTCGTGCTGGGCGGGTCCATCGTCGGCGGGCAGGCCGCCGAGCTGATCTCGGTCGTGGCACTCGCCGTGACCGCCCGGCTCACCGTCAGCGACATCTCCGAGACGCTGTTCGCCCACCCGACGCTGTCCGAGGCCCTCGGCGACGCCGCCGAGTAGCGGGTCCCGGCGTCCTCCGCGCGGTCGAAGCACTCCGGACGGGGACTTTCGAGCTGTCGAGCACCACCGATGAGCATCCCACCGCACACGAGTGACGACACGCCCGCCGAATCTCAGGAGTTCGTGCTCCAGGAACCGCTGGGGTCGGTGCTGGTGCGCCTCGCCGCCCGCCTGTTCGACGCGGCGCTGATGCTCCTGGCGGTACTGGCGGGCATCCCGCTGCCGGACAGCGGGCGTATCGCCATCCTCGTGGCGGTGCCGATCCTCTACGAGACGATCATGGTGGCGATGTGCGGGAGGACGGTGGGCAAGATGGTCATGGGGCTGCACGTGGTCCGTCGCCGCGACGGCGGCCGCCCCGAGCTGCTGCCCTCGCTGGCCCGAGGCGCGCCGGCGGGCATCCTGGCGGCCGGCCCGGTGTTCGCCGCCATCGTCATGCTGCTGTGCATCCTGCCGATGGTCGGCGACACCCGCCTACAGCGCAGCCTGCAGGATCGCATCGCCCGCACCGTCGTCGTCCAGCGCCAACGCCCCTGGGCAGCCCGATCCACGACCGAACCCGCCCGTGGCGCGTCCTGACTCCGAGCCGGCCGGCACCCACCCGGCCGGCGAGTGCGGCGCCGCAACTCAGCTGTAGCCGTCGTCCTGCTGCTGCGAGCTGAAGATGGTGGGAAGACCCTTGCGCGCGAAGTCGGGGGCACCGTGCATCCGGCGGCCACCGATGGTGAGCATCTGGGAAGCCTCGCCGCCGCAGATGCGGCCGCCGTGCGAGTCGAGGATGCTGTTCAAGCCGATCTGGTTGACGGGGTAGGAGTCGAGGGCCGAGTAGGTCTGCAGCAGCAGCGGGCGAGGCCGCGGCGAGTTGTTCGGCAGCGAACCGTGAATCATGCAGCAGTTGTGGACGGTCACCGACCCCGCCGAGCCGTCGAGGTACACCACCCGGTCGAGGTCCAGCCCGGCGACGTCGGCGTCGTTCAAGGCGCCGGCCCACGAGCCGTCGGCGCCGTACAGGTCGTAGAGCGGACCGAGATGGCTGCCGGGGAGCACCCCCATCGGCGCCATGTCCGCGTCGACGTCGCTGAGGTAGACGCCGATCGTGAGCGGGGTGAAATCGGTGTGGGGCCAGAACTGGATGTCCTGGTGCCATTTCACCTCGGCGCCGCCGCCGGCCCACTTGAAGTTGAGTTTGGAGTGGTGATACCGGACCGGCCCGCCCAGCAACGCCGAGGCGAGCTGCGCAGGTGGGCCCTCGAACGTGAACCGCGCATAGGTGGGGTGCCGGTCGACCGGGTAGTTGAGGCGCCGCAGCCTCGGGGCCTCGGCGGTATGCGTCGGTTCGAGATCGAAGACCGTGCCCGAGGATGTCTCCGAGCGGCTGGCCTCCACGAACTCCGCGGTGACGGCATTGAGTTCGTCGAGCCACTCCGGCCCGACGAACTCGGGCAGGCACAGGTACCCGTTCGCCTCGTACTCGGCGCGTTGGCGATCCGAGATGAGATCTGCCACGTTTGAGATGAGATCTGCCACGTTTGGGGGTGCGTCCGCGAGCGTCATGTCCAAACCATACCGGGCGAGCCTGGCATGTATCCGTGTGCGGCTCTGCCGCGGCAGACGGTCGCTGCCGGCTGCCGGAGGCGCCGGCTGCCCTCGGACGGACCGTGCCGGCCGGGCGTCGCGGCTTCACTGCAGCGGCGACCGTCGCACTGCCTACGCTGAGGGCGATGTTCATAGTCCTGCTGCTGGTGCTGCTGGGCATACCGGTTGCGGAGATCTTCTTCATCATCCGGGTGGCTCGTGACTTGGGCATCGCCGAGACCATCGGCCTGCTGGTGGCGGTGACGCTCGCCGGGGCCTGGTTGGTGCGCCGCTCCGGCCTCGGCGTGCTGCGTCAGATCCAGGAGCGGCTCGCCCGCGGCGAGATCCCCGGGAAGGAACTCGTGGACGGTCTGCTCATCCTCGTCGGCGGCCTGCTGATGCTGACGCCCGGTTTCCTGACCGACGCCGTGGGGTTGCTGCTTCTGGTTCCCCCGACCCGCTTGGCGCTGCGCGCACTGCTGATCCGCAGGTACAGCAAGCGGATCCGAATCGCCGGCTGGAAAGCCGGACCGGGCGCGTCCGGATTCAGCGGCTTCGGTGCGGGCGGTCGGCGCCACGGGGCGGGCGGCTTCGGATCCGGTTCCGACACCGAGCCCGGTCGGGGCGACGTGCGCGACGTCCGGGAGCCACGCCAGTTGCGCAAGGGCCGACGGCGTCGGACGGAACCCGACGAGGACTGATCGCATCAACACCGCTTCTCCGGACGCCGCGACCGCCGGATGACCGAACCGATGAAGTCGACGTAGCGCCGGAGAGGGTGTCGGCCGGGCACGCCCAGCAGCCCGGCGGCGCCCGCCATGTGGAGCGATCCCGGCGCGGTTGCCCCGGCCCGCCCCTCAGGCCTCCAGTTCCGCCCGCACGATGGCGGCTCCGGCGGCCAGCGCCGACAGCTTGGCGAAGGCGACCTCGCGGGACAGGTACTTCATGCCGCAGTCGGGGGCGGGGATCAGCCGGTCCGCCGAGATGTATTGCAGCGCATCGCGGATCCGCTGCGCCACCGTCTCCGGTGTCTCCACGGTGGCGTCGCCGTTGTCGATCACGCCGAGCACGACGCTCTTGTCGGGCAACTTCTCGAGGATGTCCAGGTCGATCCCCGGCTGCGCCGCCTCGATGGAGACTTGGTCGACGGCGCTGACGTTCAACTCCGGGAGGAAGGCGTAGGCGTCCGGTTTCCCGAGACCCCGCCAGGCGTGGATGGCCGCGTACCCGAAGCACATGTGGAGCACGGTCGTCCCCGTGACCCCGTCGAGCGCCTCGTCGAGCACCTCGACCGCGTACTCCAAGGCCTTCTCGGGCTTGGCCTGCATGTACGGCTCGTCGAGCTGCACCACGTCGGCCCCGGCGGCGAACAGGTCCTTGATCTCCCGGTTGACCACCTTGGCGTAGGCGGAGGCGGCCTTGCGCTCGTCGCCGTAGTGATCGTCCTGGGCCTGCTGGATCAACGTGAACGGTCCGGGCAGCGTGAGCTTGACGGCGCGGCTGCTGTGGGCTCGGAGCAACTCGACGTCGCGCACGCCGATCGGCTCAGCCCGGGTGATCGGCCCGGCGATGCGGGGAACGGGATTCGGCTTGCCCGTGCGATCCATGGCGGTGCCGTGGCGCTCGGGGTCGATGCCCCCCAGGGCGGTGGCGAAGCGGTTGGAGTAGCTCTCGCGCCGGATCTCACCGTCGGTGATGATGTCGATGCCGGCGCCCTCCATCTCCCCGATCGCCACGATGGTGGCGTCGTCCTGGGCCTCGGTGAGGTGTTCCGGCGGGATCCGCCAGAGTTCCCTGGCACGCACCCGCGGCGGAAGCCGGGTGCACAGCGCCGGCCGATCGATCAGCCAGTCCGGCTGCGGAAAGCTCCCCACCACGGCTGTCGGCAACAGCACGCCGCGGAGCCTAACGGACGCGCCCGCCCTGCCCGGCCCGGCCGCCGAGCACCGGCTGTCGCCTGTGTAGCTCAGTCGAAGAGGGTCGGCTGGGGCGTGGGCGAT
>JAGWAL010000049.1:0-7242 GCA_021296415.1 Acidimicrobiia bacterium
GCCGTCTCGGAGGCGAACAGCTTGGCCATGCCCGCCTCCAGGTCGATGCGGTGCCCCTCGTCGTAGCGCCGGGCGGCGTCGTAGGTGAGCAGCCGGGCCGCATGCAGCTTGGTGGCCATCTCCGCCAGCATGAACCGCACGGCCTGGTGCTCGAAGATGGGTTTGCCGAACGTGTGACGCTCCTGGGCATAGGCCATGGCGGCGTCGAATGCGGCCTGGCCCACCCCCACGGCGCGGGCGGCGATGTTGACCCTGCCCAGTTCGAGCGCGGCCAGGGCATAGCGCAGGCCGTTGCCCAGACCGTCGGGGCCACCCAGCATGTTGGCGTCGGGGACGCGGTGGTCGACGTACGACATCTCCACCGTCTCGACCCCCTTGTAGCCCAGCTTGTCGATCTTGCGGCTGATGGTGAGCCCCCCGTCGGCCGGCCCCGGCGTCTTCTCCACGATGAAGCACGTGATCCGGTCGTCGGGGGTCCGCGCCAGCAGCATCACCACGCCGGCACGCATGCCGTTGGTGACCCACATCTTCGTGCCGTTGACGATCCACTCCTCGCCGTCGGGGACGGCGCGGCAGCGGATGTTCTGCGTGTCGCTGCCGGCGTCGGGCTCCGACAGCGAGAACGCGGCGCGCAGCGAGCCGTCCACCATGCGGGGAAGGAACTCCTGCCGCTGCGCGTCGGTGCCGAAACGGCCGATCATGGCAACAGCCAGCTTGTGCGAATTGAGGATGCCGGCGAGCGACATCCAACCCCGCGACAGTTCCTCCACGATGCGGGCGTAGGTCACGGCGTCGAGCCCCAGCCCGCCGTAGGCCACCTCAACCGTGGCGCCGAACAGGCCGAAGTCACACATCCGGGCGAACATCGCCTCGGGAAACTCGTCGGCGTGCTCGAGTTCGCTCGCCGCGGGCACCACTTCCCGGTCCACCCAGGCGGCGATGGTGGCCACCAGTTCGTCGGCAAGCTCGGGATCGATGCTCACGCGGCGGGATGCTACAGCGCTGCCGGAGAAGATTCGGAACCGCCGGCCGCGTGGGCTCGACACTCCGCACCGCACCACGCCGTCGCCGGTGGCTATCCGCGCAGGACAGTCCGGCGGCGGCGAGGTAGCCTGCACTCATCGAGGACGCGCAATGAAGCCCTTGGCCTCTGACGTCCCGGACGCGGATCGTCCGGCGTACCGGCTCGAGGACCGGTACCTACGCGACGAGGGCCGGGTCTTCGCCTCCGGGGTCCAGATCCTGGCGCGCCTCCCGTTCGAGCAGCTTCGCCGGGACAGGGCGGCCGGTCACAACACAGCGGCGTTCGTCAGCGGGTATCCGGGCTCGCCCCTGGCAGTGTTCGACACCGAGATCACGCGCGTGGCCTCGCTGGCCACCGCCGACGGCCTGCAGCTTGTGCACCAGCCGGGGCTGAACGAGGAGTTGGCCACGGCGGCCGTCATGGGCAGCCAACTCGTCGGCGGGTTCAGTGATCGGCTCCGGGACGGCGTGCTGGGCATGTGGTACGGCAAGGCCCCGGGGCTGGACCGGGCCTGCGACGCGATGCGCCACGCCGTGCTGACCGGGACTTCACCCCTGGGCGGCGCCGTGATACTCGTCGGGGACGACCCCTTCGCCAAGTCCTCCACAGTCGGCAGTTCCTCGGACGGCACGCTGGTGGCGTTGCGGATGCCGTTCGTGACGCCCGGCGACCCGCAGGAGGTGCTGGATCTCGGACGCCATGCCATCGCGCTCTCGCGCTCGTGCGGTGTGGTGACGGCGATCCGGATCGTCGCCGCCGTGGCCGACGGCACCGGCTCGGTCGACCTGCGCGGCGGTGACGGCTGGACGGCTCCCTCCGGCAACGGCACGACGCTGTCCGGGGCGCCCTACAGGCTGCCCGTCCTGCCCGGACACGACGGACCTCCCCAGCCCCACCTGCACCGCCCCGACGGCAACCTGATGCCCCCGTACACCAACGACATCGAGCGAGACCTGGTCGAGACCCGACTCGAACTCGCCCTGAGCTACGGCACGCGCAACCGGCTGAATCGGGTCACCACGCCGGGCGGCCCCGCTCGGGTCGGCATCGCCGCCTCGGGCAACTGCTACCTCGAGATGCTCGAAGCGCTGCGCCTGCTGGGCCTCACCACGCACGACGAGATCGCCGGCGCCGGCATCCGCCTGGCGAGGGTGTCCCTCCCCTACCCCCTCGATCCGGCGTTCGTGCGCAGCTTCGCCGGCGGCCTGGCCGAGGTCATCGTGCTGGAGGAGAAGGACCCCTACCTCGAGCTCTTCGTGAAGGACGCTCTTTACGCGCTGGCCGACCGGCCCGCCGTCGTGGGCAAGCGCGACGAGGTGGGCCGACCGCTGATCGGGCGCCACGAGGGTCTCGATGCCGACTCGCTGACCCGACCACTGCACTCGCGGCTGTCGCAGCACCTCAGCGGTGATCGGATCGGCCCGGCCCCCGCGGCGCCCCGCCGGCGGCACACGATGGCCATCACCGCCAGCCGCACGCCCTACTTCTGCTCGGGGTGCCCGCACAACACCAGCACCCGCGTACCGGATGACACCCTCGTGGGGGTGGGCATCGGCTGCCACGGCATGGTGTCGCTCATGGAGCCGGAGAGGGTCGGCCAGTGGACTTCGATCTGCTCCATGGGCGCCGAGGGCGCCACCTGGGTGGGAATGTCACCGTTCACCGAGCGCGCCCACTCGGTGCAGAACCTCGGTGACGGCACCTACGCCCACTCGGGGCAGCTGGGCATCCAGTTCGCTGTGGCCGCCGGCGTGAACATCACCTTCAAGCTCCTGTACAACGGCGCCGTGGCCATGACCGGCGGGCAGGATCCGACCGGCATCGTGGGCGTCCCGGAGATGGCCAGGATCCTGCTGGCGCAGGGCGTCCGGCAGGTCCTCATCACCACGGAGGATCTCGGCCGCTACAAGGGCGTCACGCTTCCCACCGGTGTCGAGGTCTGGGACAGGGGTCGGATGATGGAGGCACAGGAGCGGCTGCGTGCCATCGAGGGCGTGACCGTCCTGATCCACGACCAGTTCTGCGCCGCCGAGTTGCGCCGGGCGCGCCGCCGCAACCAGCGGCCCACACCCAAGAGCCGCGTCGTCATCAACGAGCGGGTGTGCGAGGGCTGCGGCGACTGCGGCGACGTGAGCAACTGCCTCTCGGTCCAGCCGGTCCTCACGCCCTACGGGCGCAAGACGAAGATCGACCAGACATCCTGCAACTTCGATTACTCGTGCATCGACGGCGACTGCCCCTCGTTCGCCACGGTGCGACCAGCCCGGCCCGGCCGCCGGCGGCGCCTGGCCCGCAAGCAGCGAAGGGCGCCGTATGCCGCGGCGGCCACGGTGCGGCCGCAGCCGCCCGACGACATCACCGAGCCCTCGCCGGCCGTGCCCACGGACATGACCGTGCGCATGGCGGGGATCGGAGGCACCGGCGTGGTGACCACGTCGCAGCTGCTGGGAACCGCTGCCCTGCTGAGCGGCCGGAACGTGCAGGGCCTCGACCAGACCGGCCTTTCGCAAAAGGCGGGACCGGTGCTCAGCGACGTGCGCATCAGCGCCTCGGGCCCGATCGCCTCCAACAAGGCCACGGCGGGAATGGTGGACCTCTTCCTGGCCTTCGACCTGCTCACCGCCTCCGCTGCGGGGCCGCTTGCCGGAGCCTCCCCGGAACGCACCCTCGTGGTCGCCTCGGTGACGCCGACCAGTACGGGTCAGATGGTCGTGCACCCGGAGCAGGGCTACCCCAGCACCGGCAACCTGCGGGCACACATCGACACCTATTCGCGGGCCGCGGAGAACCGCTGGGTCGACGCCGGGGCGATCACGCGGCGCCTCTTCGGCAACACCACGTCGGCCAACGTGTTCCTGGTCGGCGTCGCCTACCAGTGCGGCGCCCTGCCGATCACGGCCGCCTCCTTCGAGGCCGCCATCGACCTCAACGGCGTCGCCGCCGAGCGCAACCGCGAGGCCTTCCGGTGGGGACGGCAGTGGGTGCTGGATCCCGCAGGCGTGGAGCTGGCCGCGGCGAACGCCGCTTCAGCCGGTGGCGGCCCCCCGCCCGACGACGCCGCCGGCGACGACATCCAAGCCGAGAGCGCCGACGCCCTCGCACCGGCTCTGGCCGAGTTGCTCGACCCGCTCGCCGAACGCACCGGACTCGGTGAGCTGCTCGAGATGTTGACCGCTGATCTGGTCGGCTACCAGTCGCCCGGCTACGCCGCGGACTTCCTTCGTTTCATCACCGAGGTCGCCGGCGCCGAGGACGACCTCGATGGCTGGGACCTGACCGAGACGGTGGCCCGCAGCCTGCACAAGCTGATGGCCTACAAGGACGAGTACGAAGTGGCCCGGCTGCTGCTGGAGCGGGACGCCGCCGCCGGTGCCGAAGCGGTCGCCGGACCGGGCGCCCGGGTGGTCTGGCACCTGCACCCCCCGCTCCTGCGTACGCTGGGCATGTCCCGCAAGCTGAAGCTGGGGCGGTGGGCCACACCCATGCTGGTGGCGCTGCGGAGCGCCCGGCGGCTGCGCGGCACGCCGCTCGACCTGTTCGGCTATGCGGCCGTCCGCCGCTGCGAGCGGCAACTGCGCGGCGAGTACCGGGCGGCCGTCCGCAAGCTGCTGGGCACCCTCGACGAAGCCAACCGGGCCGACGCGGTGGCCATCGCCGACCTGGTGGACCAAGTACGGGGCTACGAGCACCTCAAGATGCAGCGGGTCGCGACGTACCGGGAGGAACTCGACAGGCGAGTGGAGGAGTTCACCGCCGCTGTTCCGGTGGGAAGCGGCGCCTAACCCGGCCCCGCTGCGCGAGAACGGATTCCGGCCTCCGCCGGAATGACCGGTAGATTCAGGCCCCGGAACCCTCCAGGGACTCCACGCCCAGGTAGCGACGCTGGGCATCACGATCGTCCAGCAATTCCTGGGAAGTGATCTCGGTCTCGATGTGCCCCGAGACCATCACCACCTGACGGTCCGACACGGCGGTGGCGACGCTGAGGTTCTGCTCCACGAGCAGGACCGCGATTCCTTCGTCCACGAGGCGCCGCGACGTCGCCACGAGCTGCTCGACGATGGTCGGCGCCAGCCCCTCCGACGGCTCGTCCATGAGCATCAGATCGGCGTTCAGCAGCAGCGCCCGGCCGATGGCGAGCATCTGCTGCTCGCCCCCCGACAGGCTCGTGGCGCTCAGCTTCTTCCGTTCCGCCAGGCGTGGGAAGAGTTCGTAAACCTCTGCCGGCGTCCAGCGCTTGCCCCTGGCGGCGCGGGCCAGCATCGCCAGGTGCTCGTCGGTGGTGAGCGACGTGAAGAGTCGCCGGCCCTGCGGGACGTAGCCGATGCCGGTGGCAGCGATGCGGTAGGGCGGCAGGCCGACCAACTCGACACCGCGGAACCGTATCGACCCACCCATGATGGGCAGCAGACCCATGATGGCGTTGCAGAGCGTTGTCTTGCCCATCCCGTTGCGGCCGATGACCGACACGGCCTCCTGCCCCATATGCAGGTCGACACCGTGCAGGACCTGCGCCTGCCCGTAGCCCACGTCGAGGCTCGAGATTTCCAGCAGGGGTTCACTCATGCTCGATCCCCCGACCCAGGTAGATGTCGTGCACCTGCGGATTGGCGCGGATCTCGTCGGGCGTGCCCTCGACGATCTTGACGCCGTCGTGCATCACGACGACCCGTTCGGCGACGCGCAGCGCCACGTCCATGTCGTGGTCGATGAGCAGCAGCGTGACGTCGCGGCCCAGTGCGAGAAGCAATTCGGTGAGGCGTTCCCGTTCGCCGCGGGACAATCCGGATGCGGGCTCGTCGAGCATCAACACCCGCGGTTCGGTCACTGTGGCGAGGCCCAGTTCCAACTGGCGCTGCTCGCCGTGCGACAGGTCGGAGGTCAGCGCGTCGAGGCGTCCCTCCAGCCACACGTTGGCGGCCGCCCGCCTGGCGCGGTCGCGATACGCGGCGTCGCGCCGTCCCATGCGAAGGCGGAAGCGCCGACCCTCCTTGCCCAGCACGGCCAGATAGAGGTTCTCCTCCACCGTGAGGCCTGCGAACAGGCGGGAGCGCTGGTAGGTGCGGGACATACCGAGTTGCGGGCGCCGCCGGGCCGGCAACTCCTCCACGTTGAGGCCGTCCACCTCGATGGTGCCGGCCGTGGGCCGCAGGTCGCCGGCCACGACGTTGAACAGCGTCGTCTTGCCGGCCCCGTTGGGCCCCAGGATGACGAGGCGTTCGCCCTGAGCGACATCGATGTCGAAGTCGCTCAGGGCGTGGACGCCACCGAAGGACATGCTGACGCCCTGCAGGCGCAGAACAGGTGCTCCGTTCGCTGCCGACGTCGTCATGATCGGTGGCGTCCCTCTACCTCGTGGTCAGTGTGCAGGGCTAGTTCTGCAGAACGCCGTTGACAACCGGGGTGGCGTTGCCGATCCAGGGCAGATCACGCACCTCGCAGGGCGGGTAGTCCCTGCTCGGCGACGGATCACCGCTGAACGTTCCGCCGAAGGTCTGGTCGACCTGCGGCACGAACGCCACCGTGCTGGAAGCCATGTTGCCATCGTCGTCCAGGTAGATACGACCGACGTACTGATCCTGGATGGCCGTACGGTTGTGATCCAGGCTGATCTCGCCGAACGCGGCATCAAGCGTCACGTTGCTGATCGCCTCCCACAACGGCTCGTGGCCACCGGAAAGGTCGGCCCCGATCGCCTTCAGGCCCTCGATCAGGCCCCAGGTGTTGTTGTAGTAGTTCATGTAGAAGGCGTCGAAGTACGCGGCATCCGCCGGAGCCGGCGAGCCCCCGAACGGGATCTCGGCGGAACTCCGCTGCCTTATCGGTCTGGAGGTCGGGCGCGTTGCCGAAGCCGCCGGAGTAGGAACCGACGACCCGGGGTCCGATGGCGGTGAACACGTCCGGGATACCCCAGAAGAGGTTGCCCATGTGCTGCTCACCCACGACGTCGCCCTTGGCGTCCTCGAACGCGTTCAGAGCCGGTACCAGACCGGCGCCGCCCACGGCCCAGAAGTAGCCGTCGACCTCGTCGGGTCCGGGAAGCTGCTCCACGAAACCGGAGTAGTCGGTGGTGTTCAGCGGCGGGTACACCCGGCTGATCACGTCACCGCCTGCGGCGCAGAACTCGGCGATGAAGCCGGCCGTGGAGGTCCAGGCGAAGCTGTAGTCGTCGCCGATGACCGCTGCGGTCTCCCACCCCAGGACGTTGCGGGCGATGT
>JAGWAL010000049.1:7383-9835 GCA_021296415.1 Acidimicrobiia bacterium
GCGGGCCGATCATGATGTCGGCACCGATGTCCTCCATGAGACGGCGCGTCTCGCGCAGTGCCGCCTCGGCGGTGTCATCCGCACAGCCGATGCCGACCAGCTCAATGGGAATGCCGTTGATGGAGGCGTTGCTCCAGCCGGCCTGCGGGTTGTTGCGGTCGTTGACCGTGGCGCCCGCGTGCTCGGCCATGGCGGTGACCACGCCGGCGATGTCCCTGTCGTGGAAGGCCCCGAAGGCGCCCTCGCAATCGGACAGGATCGCGACGTTGACGACCTCGGTCATCGGCTCGTCGGCCGGTGGCGGTGGGGCCGGTTCCGGCGGTGGTGGCGGCGCTTGCTCCGCCGCAGCGGCCTGCTCGGCCGCGGCAGCGGCTGCCTCGCGCGCCTGGTCCGCCTCGGCCTGTGCTGAGGCGGCCTGCTCACGGGCCGACTCCGCAGCTGCCTGTGCCTCGGCGAGTTGTGCCTCGGCGGCCGCAACAGCAGCCTCGTTGCCCTCAGCGGTGGCCTGCGCCAGATCCGCCGCGGCCTGTGCGGCCTCCGCGGCCGCAAGAGCGGCGTCGGCCGCGGCCTGCGCGGCGGAGGCATCGGCAAGTGCCGTCCCCGCCTCGCTGCGCGCTCCCTGCGCCGCGGCGAGAGCCGCGTCGGCGTCCTCAGATCCGGTGTCGCTCGCGCACGATGCGGCGACCATGGCGAGCGCCATGGTCAGCACCGAGATCTTCAGCCAGATTGACTGTTTCCGTGTTCGCACTATCTCCTCCTTGTTTGGTTCCAGTGCCTGTTCTGTGTTCTCTCGATCCGTGGCCGTCTTCGATCACGTCCGATCTTCGTGGCAGGTCGGAAGCTCCGCCCTGCCGTTGTTTTCCCTCATCTGACGGTGCGTGACTCTCCTCCCCTCTGTGCCTGTTCCTCTTCCTCTGTTCTGTGGCCGGTGCCATCCGACTCCGGTTCCTGTTGCCTCTCCATCGGGCTGCGGCACCTCTCTCGCTAGTTCCCGACGGCGACTCCACCCGACCGCCCCGTGGACAGCAGCCTCGACCAGAAGTCCCGGGCGGTGCTGCGGTGACCCGCCAGCCAGCCCAGCAGTCCGGCCGCGCCGATGCCGGCGACCGCGCCCACAATGACGCCGGCGATGGCACCGCGGTCGCCCTCCTGCAGGCCCCCGACGGCGCCCCAGACCGCGGCGCCGATCAGCGCCAGCGGCAACGCACCGCGCACCTTGCGCAATCCCACGACGCCGTCCGGACACGCCAGCACGAGTACCAGCACGATGGCTCCGATGAGCGTGCGGAAGCGGGACTCCTCGATGAAGTTGTTGAGGAAGACCACGTTGCGCACATAGTTCTCGAGCGCCACGAAGATGAACGCCCCCAGCCAGGCGCCCTCCAGGACCAACACCCCACCGATGATGGCCATCACCAGCAGGTTCAGGATGCCTCCCAGATTGATGGCCGTGGGGGCAATGGCTCGCTGCTCCCAGACGTAGAGCACGCCCCCCAGGGAGGCCACGAAGGCGGCCAGGGTGAAGGCCCACGTGCGGTGCATGGCGACGTTGTAGCCGAGGGAGTTCATGCGCACGGGGTCGTCACGCACCCCTTGCAGAGCCAACCCGAACGGAGTGCGCGACACGTAGCGCAACAGCAGGTAGACCGCCACCGCCACCACGAGGCAGGTGTAGAACAGGCGCTCCGGGTTGGTGGCGGTGGTGGGCTCGCCGATGTAGCCGGGGGCGCCCACCTGGTTGACGCCACCGAAGCCCGACAGCACCGTGACCTGCACGAAGAAGTAGTAGCCGATCACGCCGTAGGCAAGCGTGATCATGAGGTAGTAGAGCCCGCTGGAGCGGCTGGCCAGGAGCCCCATCAGGAACCCCAGTGCCGTGGTCACGCCGATTCCCAGCACGACGCCCACCCAGGGGTTCCAACCCAGGTTGAGCCCCTTGCTGCCGCCGGTGGTGACGGCGTTGCCGACGGTGAAGGCGCACACGCCGTACATCAGCGTCTGCGCCAGGGAGATCATCCCCCCGAAGGCGGAGAGGAAAACGATGCTGGCCGCAGCGACGCCGAAGATGAGCGACCGCGTCAGCACCACGTCGACGAAGTAGTGCCGGAACGGGTCGGGTGTGATCCCCTGGAAGACGCCCACCAGCACGAGGGCCACGAAGAGGATCAGCGCCAGCCGGCGGGTGTTGCGGGAGTAGTCGCCCGAACCCATGCCGCCGCCTGAGGGGGCACCGCCGGTACGGTCTCGCAGGCGGGAGAGAATCACGCCGGCCTTCCGAACAACCCGTAGGGCCGCATGGCCAGGACCAGCGCCAGGATCACGAAGGTGGCGATGATCGAGTAGTAGGCGTAGTCGGTTGGCAGATAGGCGGGCGCGAGGGCGGTGGCGAGGCCGTAGAGGAGCGAGCCGGCCGCGGCGCCGCCCAGCGACCCCATCCCGCCGATGATCACGA
>JAGWAL010000049.1:9897-12930 GCA_021296415.1 Acidimicrobiia bacterium
GGCCGGCCAGCGCCGAGCCCAGCACGAAGGCCACGGCGAACACCTTCTGCACGTTGATGCCCAGGGCCTGCACCATGGGAGTGTCATCCACCCCGGCGCGGATCACCATCCCGGTGCGGGTCTTCTTCAGCAACAGCCACAGCCCGCCGCCCACGCCGAGGGCCATGCCGATCACGAACAACTGGTGGATGCCGTAGCGGATACCGGCGAAGTTCACGTAGCCGTGGATCTGGTGCGTCAAGGTGATCGGCTCGGCGACGCCGCCGAAGTGCTGGATCATCTGGTCGCCCAGGACGATGGAGATGGCGATCGTGATCAGCGCCTGGCGGAGGTCCTGCCCCTGGTTCCAGCGCAGGAAGACCTGCTGGATGAACAACCCGAGACCGCTGACGATGACCACCCCGATCACCAGGGGCAACCACCAGTCGCCCCAGCCCACGATGTTGCGGTCGGGCGTTCCGGTCACGCCCAGGAAGTCGAGTTGGTACTCGAGGGCGAAGTAGCCGGCCAGGAGGAACAGCGACCCGTGCGCCATCTGCACCGTGCGCATGAGCCCGAAGACGAGCGTGAAGCCCGAGGCCACGATGAAGTAGATCCCGCTGATGGTCAGCGCGTTGAGGATGCTCTTCAGGAACTCGCTGGGAGCGCTGACGGCAGAGCCGGCGGAGGTGTTGCTGGCCAGGAAGATGATCCACACCAGAACGAAGGCGATGGCCGCGGCGATCAGCAGGCGCGACACGCTGCGCTGCCAGCGCACGGCCCTCCGGCGGCGCCCCAGCAGGGCGTTCACGGCGCCGACGACGATGGTCGTCACGAGTTGTGAACCCCCATCCGGTCGTCCTTCCCCGCTCGGAGCGACAGTCGGCTCATCCCCCCAGTGCCGCGATGACCGAGTCCACGTCGGTCACAGTCGACACGTTTTGCAGAGCGTAGTTGATGGAGGCGTTGTGCCAGTCGGCGCTCATGGTGGAGCAGCCGTCCTCGGGCACGACCATGTAGTAACCCTTGTCGGCGCCGGTGCGTGCCGTGTGCTCCACGGACATGTTGGTCCACGCTCCCGTCACGATGACGGTGTCGCGGCCGGTGCCGGCCAAGAGGCTCTCCAGCTTCGTGCCCTGCCAGGCGCTCATGCGCATCTTCTCGACGATGAAATCACCCTCCTGTGCCTCCAGCCCGTCGACGGCGGCCGCTCCCCAGGAGCCGCGCTCCAGGCCGTCGGTGTCCTTCACACCCTGGAACAGCGGGGCGTTGAGCTTGAGACCCGGAGCGCCCTCCTCGACGATGTACCAGACGTGGATGACCGGCACGCCGAGGCCGCGGCAGACATCGGCGAGGCGGGCCACGTTGGCGACCACGTTCTGCTCGATGGCGTGCTCCGGCGAACCGGACTCGCCGAACGCTCCGCCCTCGGTGATCACATCGTTCTGGAGATCCTGGATGATCAAGGCGCAGCGGCTCGCATCCAGCGACAGATCGCTCATCGGGTTCCCCCCTCGCTCGGTTGTCAGGACTGTTTCGAATTCGGGAGCGGCCGGCTCGGTCAGCCCATGTAGGGCTCGCGCCGTGGACCCACACGCGTGCGCAGCGTGTACAGCGAGGTGCACGACGGCATGAACAGGGTGTGCCAATCGTCGCCGCCCCACGTGAGATTGCCGACGTTCTCGGGGACGGGCACGGTGCCGAGCCGCTCGCCGCCCGAACTGATGATCCACACGCCGCCCGGACCCGTGACCCAGATGTTGCCGAGCTCGTCGCACTTCATGCCGTCGGGAATGCCGTCCTCGATCACGCCGGTGCCGATGCCGCCGAAGAACAGCCGCTCCCCGCTGAGACTCCCGTCGGGGTTCACGTCGTAGACGTTGATGAGGCCTCGCATGGTGTCGTTGATGTACATCAGCGACTCGTCGGGTGAGAAGCACAGGCCGTTGGGTTGATCGTAGGTGTCGCGGTCGACCACCAGCTCCACCCCGCCGCCGGGCGGCACCCTGAACACGCCTTGCCAACCCAGATCCCGCTCGCGCTCGAGCCCGAAGACGGGCATCCGGCCGAACCACGGGTCGGAGAAGTAGACGGAGCCATCGGAACCGACCACCACGTCGTTGGGGCTGTTGAGTTCCTTGCCCTCGAAGTGCGACGCCAACACTTCCCTCGTCCCGTCGGTGTTCTCCCGGACGAGGCTCGAGGTGACGTGCTCGCAGACGATCAGGTTCAGGTCGGCGTCATAGGTCATGCCGTTGCACTTGTTCGACGGCCGCATGACCTCGACGACGGTGCCGTCGGGGGTGTACCTGCGGCGCACGTCGCCGGGCATGTCACTGAAGAGAAGGTGATGCTCCGTCGGGTGCCAGATGGGCCCCTCGGTGAACGTGAAACCGGTGGCGACCTGTTCCACATCGGCGTCCTGATCGACCAGTTCCCACACTGCCTCGGAGTGGGCTTCAACGTTTGCCACCGTCTCCCCCTTGTCGTGTTTAGTCGGTCTGACGGCGCGCCGCGTGCGCGGCCCCCGCTGCGGAAGTGAGCGACAAAGTAGCGGAATCTTCCACTTGCGGCCAATACAGCCCGGCGCCGACCCGTGCTCTCTCCCAGGTATTGCATCTTCGATGCCCGAGACGCTCACTTGCTATAGTCCGGCCACCTCGACGAACAGCGAAGGGAGTACGTCATGGCGTCCACCGCGGAGGTGATCCGACCCATTTCCTCCTCCGAGGCGGCCTCGGCATTCGGTGACGGTGCGGGCGTCTCCGTTCTTGCGGGCGGCACGCTTCTCGTGCCGGACCTGCACTTCGGCCGGGCGCAGCCCGAGCGGGTCATCATTCTCGGCGACGCCGGGCTGAACTACGTCACCCGCTCGAACGGCACGGTGACCATCGGCGCCATGACGCCGGTCGTCGCCCTCGTCGGTGAGTCGTCGCCGCTGGGGCCGTGCGCCGGCTCGATCGGCGACAACGAGATTCGGGCCCAGGCCACCGTGGGAGGGAATCTGTGCGCCCCCGCGGGATTCGGCGATCTGCAGGGACCGCTGCTGGCGCT
>JAGWAL010000049.1:12937-14483 GCA_021296415.1 Acidimicrobiia bacterium
GGCGAGCGCAGCGAACCGCTGGATGACTTTCTGGCAGACCGCAGCGGGCGGCTGCTGCTGGACGTCAGCTACACCGAGCCCGCCACAGGGGCCTTCGCAAGTCTCGGGCGACCGCACGCTCACCACTTCACCGTGATGGCCGTATCGGGAGTGCGCACCACCGGTGGCGCCACCCAGCTCGCCGTCGTCGGCGCCGGGGCGGTCGGGTCGAGGCTCGGGAGCGCCGAGGCGCTGGCGGGCGATCCCGACGCCGCCGGGGGGGCGGCCGCCGCAGACGTCCAGCCGTCCGACGATCCACTGGCGTCGGGCTGGTACCGGGCGCGCACCCTGCCCGCCCTGGTGAAGCAGGTCCTGAGCGAGTTGGAGGCAAGCGCGTGAACATCGTCGTCAACGGCAACAACCGGACGGTGGAGAGCCCACCGCTCACGCTGCACGTGCTGCGGGAGGAACTGGACGTTCTCGGCCCCAAGGCCGGCTGCGAGAACGGTGGCTGCGGGGCCTGCACGGTGCTCATCGACGGCGCCCCGCGGCGCTCGTGCCTCACGGCAGTGGGGTCGGTCCCCGATGCGGAGGTGACCACCGTGGAGGGGCTCGGAGCGCCCGAGAGCATGTCGGATGTGCAGCAGGCGTTCGTCCACTACTGCGCGGCGCAGTGCGGCTTTTGCACGCCCGGGATGATCATCGCCGCCACCGCCTACCTCGAAGGGGGTGGCAGCGCCGACCGGACCGAGATCAGCGAGGCGCTGGCCGGGCACGTTTGCCGCTGCACCGGCTACCTGAAGATCCTGGACGCCGTGGCGGCAGCCCGCGACGGCAACTTCGACCTCTCCACGACTGCGGAGAGCCCGCACACCACCGTTCTGACCTGACCACTCCAACAGACGGACGACCGCCAGCGACGGTTCGGCCGCCGCAGCACAACAAGATCCCGCTACAGAAGGCGAGGGGCACGACATGAAAGCAGTAGGAGCACGCCTACCCCGCTACGACGGGGTCGGTCACGCCACCGGGCGCACCGTGTACGTGGACGACGTGCGCGTGAACGGCATGTTGCACGTCAAGGCGCTGCGCTCACCGCACCACCATGCCGCCATCAAGCGGCTCGACACGTCGCGGGCCGAGCAGATGCCCGGTGTGGCAGCCGTAGTCACGCACACGGACGTACCGCTTCTTGTGTACGGGCACCTGTCGGCGCTGGGAATCCCGGCCGACGAACCGCTCCTGGCGTCAGAGGACGTCCGCTACAAGGGCCAACCCATCGCCGTGGTGGCGGCGGAGGACACCGACGCGGCCCGAGCGGCGGTGGACGCTATCGAGATCGAGTACGAGGAGTTGCCGGCGCTGTTCGACATGCGCAAGTCGTTCGACGCCGACGCCCCGCAGATCCACCAATGGGGCACCATCTATCCGCACTTCGAGGGTGAGATGAACGTGCGGCAGATCCGCAAGGGCAACGTCGAGCAGGCGTTCGAGCAGGCCGACAAGATCATCCAGGGCGTCTACCGCCCCGCCGCCATCGAGCAGATGCCCCTCGAGACCCAGGTGG